>JAGWZT010000202.1 GCA_018971925.1 Lysobacteraceae bacterium
AATTGGGCGTCCAGACGTCCGGAAGCTTGCGTGTCCTGCACGATGCCGTCAAGCTGTGGCTTCCCCAGGAAGAAACGGCATGGCAGGCAAAGCGGCCCCACCGCGCAAGACCACGCACGCACCGAAACCAAAGCATGCGAAAGCCGCGGGCAAGCGCGAAGCGCAATCGAAACCCGATCTTGGCGCTGTGCGCGCAGAGATCGACGGCATCGACCGCCAGATCCAGGCGCTGATCGCGCGGCGCGCGCATTGGGCACACGAGGTCGGCCGCGCCAAGGGAAAGCTGGCGGCCGCGGTCGATTACTACCGCCCCGAGCGTGAGGCGCAGGTGTTGCGACGCGTGCTTGATCGCAACGATGGGCCGCTCGCCGACGAGGTGCTGGTGCGGCTGTTTCGTGAAATCATGTCGGCGTGCCTCGCGCAGCAGGAACCGCTCAAGGTCGGCTACCTTGGGCCCGAAGGCACGTTCTCGCAACAGGCGGTGTTCAAGCATTTCGGCCATTCTGCGAAAGGCTTCCCGCTGGCCAGCATCGCCGAGGTGTTCGACGAGGTCGCCGACGGCCGTGCGGATTTCGGCGTCGTGCCGGTCGAGAATTCCGGACAGGGCACGATCCAGTCGACACTCGATCTGTTCCTGGGTTCGCCGCTGAAGATCTGCGGCGAAGTCGAGCTGCACGTGCACCAGTACCTGTTGTCGCGCAGCGGCCACGTCGAGGACGTCGAACGCGTGTATTCGCACGGCCAATCGCTGGCACAGTGCCGCGGCTGGCTGCGCCAGAACCTGCCACGTGTCGAACTGGAAGCCGTGTCCAGCAACGCCGAAGCAGCGCGGCGCGCGCGCAAGGCAGATGACACCGCTGCAATCGCGGGCGAGAGCGCCGCACACGTGTATGGATTGAAAGTTGTCGCCGGGCCGATCGAGGATCGCGCCGACAATACCACCCGCTTTCTGGTGATAGGGCGCGCGCTGTTTCCGCCGTCGGGCAACGATCGTACTTCGCTGCTGGTGTTCGTGCGCGACCAGCCCGGCGCGCTGTACCGCGTGCTGGAGCCGCTGGCGCGGCACGGCGTCAGCATGAACCGCATCGAATCGCGCCCGTCGCACACCGGCAAATGGCAGTACGCGTTCTTCATCGACGTCGGCGGCCACGTGGACGAATCGCCGTTGCGCGACGCACTGGCCGAGCTGGGCGATTTCGCCTCGCAGGTGACGGTGCTGGGTTCGTATCCGGTCGCGGTGACCTGAAACTCCGCACGCGATCCTGCGGTCACAGTTGCATCGCTCAAGACGAGGACGCGCCATGCGCCGCATTTTCCCGTGGCTGATCGCGCTGGCCGCACTGCCGCTATGGCCGATCACGGCGCACGCCGGCTCCTACGCGGACAAGCTGTCGCAATGCCTGATCCACGCGACCACGCCGGCCGACCAGAAGGTGGTGGTGCGCTGGGCTTTCGCCACCATGGCGCTGGATCCGGATGTCGCGTCGATGGCGGCGATTGCTCCGACGCAACGCGAGGCGATCAACCGGAAGGCCGGTGCCGTGGTGACGAATTTGCTCGCGGGGGCGTGCAGCCAGCCGGTGCAGCAGGCGCTGATGTTCGAAGGCGTCCAGGGCGCTCAGACCGCGTTCGAGGCATGGGCCCGCTGGGCGATCACCGGCATCGCCGAGGAACCGCATGTGATGCAGGGCGCCGGCGCGTTACTGCAATACATCGACATCGGCAAGTTGATGCCGTTGGTGCCGTTGCAGGGACTGACGCCGGATGGCGGCGGCGCGCGCTGAGGGTCGGCACGCCGACCCCCGTCATTCGGGGCCTGCATCGTTGGTCACATCGTCGATAACGGATTTCCAATCCCCGCGCGGCTAGGCTGTGCGCCCCGTCCCGCTGCACGTCGCACGAGGCTCGCCATGTCCCTGCACGAAAGCATCACCGACACCATCGGCGGCACGCCGATCGTAAGACTGCATCGCGTAGCGCCGTCGCATGTCACGCTGTACGCCAAAGTCGAGTCGTTCAATCCAGGCGGCTCGGTCAAGGATCGTCTGGCCATCGCGGTCATCCTCGATGCCGAGCAGCGCGGCGCGTTGAAGCCCGGCCAGACCGTGGTCGAGGCGACCTCCGGCAACACCGGCGTGGCGCTGGCGATGGTGTGCGCCGCGCGCGGCTATCCATTCGTGGCGGTGATGGCCGATTCGTTCTCGATCGAACGCCGCAAGCTGATGCGCGCCTATGGCGCCAAGGTCATTCTTACGCCCGCGGCCGACCGCAGTGGCGGCATGGTGCGCAAGGCCGAGGAGCTGGCGAAAAAACACGGCTGGTTCCTGACACGCCAATTCGAGAACGAAGCCAACCCGGCCTGGCACCGCAATACCACCGGGCCGGAAATCCTGCGTGACTTCGCCGGCAAGCGACTGGATTATTTCGTCAGCGGCTGGGGCACCGGCGGCACCATCACGGGCGCGGGTGAGGTGTTGAAACTCGCGCGGCCGAAACTCAAGGTGATCGCCACCGAGCCCGCGAACGCGTCGTTGCTGGCCGGCGGCGAATGGCATCCGCACAAGATCCAGGGCTGGACGCCGGATTTCCTGCCGAAAGTACTGAGCCGCACCATTTCCGACGAAATCATCCCGATCGACGAAGTGCTGGCGCGCGACACCGCGCGACGACTCGCCCAGGAAGAGGGCGTCTTCTGCGGCATTTCCTCCGGCGCCACCATCGCCGCGGCGCTGGAAGTCGCGAAGCAGGCGCCGCAAGGCTCCGTGCTGCTCGCGATGCTCCCCGACACCGGCGAGCGCTATCTCTCGACGTTCCTGTTCGAGGGTGTCAACGAAGGATCGGATGACGATTGGCTGGCGCAACAGGGATAGCCAGTCGCTGCGCGTAGTTGCTTTTGCTCATCATCCCGGCGCGAACCGGCATGACGAGCTACGCCGCGCGCTTCAGCGCTACGACGGCATTCAATCCGCCGAACGCGAAGGCGTTCGACAGCACCGCGCGAACCGGCATTTCGCGGGCGGTGTTCGGCACGCAGTCGAGGTCGCACTCGGGATCGGGGTCGATGAAGTTGGCGGTGGGCGGAACCACGCCATCGCGCAGCGCGCCGAGCGCAGCGACGATTTCCAGCGCGCCGGCGGCGCCGAGCGCGTGGCCGTGCACCGACTTGGTGGATGACACCGCGACCCGCTGGGCGTGTCCGCCCAATGCCGCGTGGATCGCGCGGGTTTCGGTGGGGTCGTTGGCCGGCGTCGCGGTGCCGTGGGCGTTGATGTAGTCGATGCCTTCCGGCGCAAGTTGCGCGTCGCGCAGTGCCGCCGTCATCGCGCGTGCAGCGCCCACGTCGGACGGCATCACGATGTCGCCGGCGTCCGCGCTCATGCCTGCACCCGCGAATTCGGCCAGGATTTCCGCGCCGCGTGCGCGCGCGTGATCGAAGTCTTCCAGCACGACCATGCCCGCGCCTTCGCCGAGCACGAGGCCGCGCCGCTGCTTGCAGAACGGCCGGCAGGTGTCGTCGGCCAGCACGCGCATGGCTTCCCACGCGCGCAGCACGCCCAACACGATGCAGGCTTCGGTACCGCCCGCGAGCGCGACGTCGGCGACACCCGAGCGCACCAGCGCGAAGGCTTGCGCGAAAGCGTGATTCGCGGACGCGCATGCGCTCGAAACCGCGAAACTCGGGCCGGTGATGCCGAACTCGATCGACACCTGCGAGGCCGGCGCGCTCATCATCCGGCGCACGATCGACAGCGGGTGCAGGCGCGGGTTGCCTTCCGCATACAACCGCCTGGAACATTCGTCGTTTGTGACTTCGCCGCCGGTGCCGGTGCCGATCACGCAGGCGCTGCGCTGGCGCAGGTCGCCTTGCGCGAACTCGATTCCGGATTGCACGACGGCTTCGCGCGCGGCGATCAGCGCGAATTGCGAAACGCGATCCAGCAGGATGAGTTTCTTCGAATCGAAATGCTGTGCGGGGTCGTAGTCGCGCACTTGCGCGGCGACCTTGACGCGCATGTCCTGGGTTTCGAATCCCGTGAGCGGCGCGATCGCGCTTTTGCCCTCGCGCATGCCCGTCCAGACCGCGCGTGCGTCGTGGCCCAGCGCGCAAATCGCGCCCACGCCGGTGATGACGACACGACGATTCATGCGACGGGTGTTACGCCGCCGGCGGGGGCGAATTGGTGGGAGCGGGCGGGTTGGCGGCCTTATCGGCCAGCAGTTTTTCGACCGTCTCGACCAGCCCTTTCACCGATTCGGTGTCGAAGTTGGGGTCGCGGTCGGGCATCTGGATCTTGAAGTGGTCTTCGATCTCGAAAATGATCTGGATCGCGTCCAGCGAGGGAATTTCCAGATCCTTCAAGGTCGATTCCAGCGTGACCTTGCCCTCGTCGATGTCGGCTTCCTTGGCGATGATGGAAAAGACCGTTTTCTGTACGTCGTCGCTCATGGCGGGTTCCCTTCGGCGTCGCTGCGCGGTGGCGCAGGCGGGGCGGAATGCGTGTCGCCGCCCAGCAACAGGATACCAGCGACGATGATGGCCGATCCCAGGATCTTCTCCCAACCCATCGGATCACCGAATACCGCCCACGAAGCAATCATGATCGCGACGAACGCGATGGCGCTGGTGGGGAATGCACTGGACAGCCTGGACTTCTCGAGGATGCGCATCCAGATCACGAACTGTCCGAGGTAACACGCCAGGCCCAGCCACAGCCA
>JAGWZT010000203.1 GCA_018971925.1 Lysobacteraceae bacterium
CTACGGTGCCGGCGAGCGGGGTTATGACGATGACGGCTCTCCCGAAGCCCTGGCCAAATTGCGGCCCCTGAATCTGTACGGCTGGAGCAAACACCTGTTCGATCGGCGCGTCGCACGCGCCGTGGCGGAATGCGAGACGCTCCCCGCGCAGTGGGCAGGCCTCAAGTTCTTCAACGTGTACGGACCGAACGAGTACCACAAGGGCACCATGCAGAGCGTGGTCGTCCATTCCTACCCTGCGGCCGTCGCGGGCGGGGAGGTGGGGCTGTTCAAGTCGTATCGGGCCGGCATTGCGGACGGCGGACAAAAGCGCGACTTCGTCTTTGTCGGCGACTGCGTCGATGCGATCCTCTGGCTGCTCGATCACCCGACCGTCAACGGATTGTTCAACGTGGGAACCGGCGAAGCGCGCAGCTTCGCCGACCTGATCGGTTCGCTCTTTGCGGCACTCGCTCGCCCGGTACGCATTCGCTACACGGAGATGCCCGAGGCAATACGCAATCAATACCAATATTTCACCCAGGCACGGATCGCCCGCTTGCGCGAAGCGGGATTCACGCAGCCTTTCAAGCCGATCGAGGAAGGGGTGCGTCTCTACGTCCAACGCTATCTGTCGCAACCCGATATCTATCGCTGAGGAATCCCCGATGCAGCCCTCGTTGAGGCATGTGATTCTCGATCGCGACGGCGTTCTGAATGTCGAGCGGAGCGATGGCGGATACATCGAAAACTGGTCGCAATGGCGATGGCTCCCCGGGGCGCTCGAAGGCCTTGGGACGCTGTGCCGCGCAGGTGTGCAAATCTCCGTCGCCACCAACCAGGCCTGCGTGGGGCGTGGACTGATCACGCGCGACGAGCTGGATGCCATCCATGAGCGCATGATCACCGAAGCGGCGCGTTCGGGCGGCGTCATCAACCACGTGTTCGTCTGTCCCCATCTTCCGGACAGCGGATGTGATTGTCGAAAGCCGGCTCCTTGGCTGCTTCTGCGTGCGATGGAGGCTGCCCGAATACCAGCGAGTGCAACGGTCGCGGTGGGTGACGATCTGCGTGATCTGGAAGCCGCACGGGCCGCCGGCGTTGCTCCCGTGCTGGTCCGTACGGGCAAAGGCCGCCTGACTGAAACTACCGTCGCGCACTCCGGAGTACCCGTGTTTGACGACCTGCGTGACTTCGCGTCTGCATTCCTCGCCGAGTCGCGGCTTGCGTTTGAAGGAACCCCATGACCGTCCAGGCGATTTTCACGGAACACGATGCGGTGATGCGCGAAGCCGCTGCGTTACTCGCGCAACCTCTCGACCAGGCAGCGGCGGTGCTGTGGGATTGCCTGGCGTCGGGCAGGAAGGTGATGGCGTGTGGCAATGGCGGCAGTGCGGCTTCGGCACAGCATCTTGTCGCCGAACTGGTATGCCGCTTTCGCGACGACCGCCGGGCGCTGGCAGCGGTTGCGCTCACCGCCGACACGATGACCCTGACCGCTATAGGGAATGATTACGGCTACGGTCGAATTTTCGCACGCCAAGTCGAAGCCATCGGCACGCGGGGTGACGTTTTGGTCGCGATCAGCACGAGTGGCAACTCGGCAAACGTAGTGGAAGCTGTCAAGGCCGCACGCCTGGTAGGTTGTACCGTCGTCGCGCTGACGGGACTGGATGGCGGCGAGCTTGCTCCGCTCGCTGATATCCCGCTGCGGGTGCCCTCCCGCGTCGTGGCCCGAATCCAGGAGGTCCACGACGTCTGTATCCACGCGCTGGCCGAAGCACTTGAAGAGCAGGCACGCGGGGTGGCCGGGTCATGAACGTCCAGACTCCAACGCCGGACCGCCCCTCATCGAAGGAAATACTCGATCGAGCGCGCGACCTCGCGGTTTGGGTCGTCGGCGACATCATGCTCGATGAATATGCCGTGGGCAGCGTGGACCGGATCTCTCCGGAGGCGCCCGTTCCCGTGCTTCGGGTGGGGAGTCTTGAATCCCGCCTCGGCGGTGCCGCCAATGTCGCCCGTCAGGTCGCGACACTGGGAGCCCACGTCAGTCTGGCCGGGTTGATTGGCAATGACCCGGCAGGTGAGCAAATCCTCGAGCTGTGCGGCGCATCGGGAATCGACACGCGCGCCGTGCGGCGACTCGGAGAGCGTCGGACTTCACGCAAACTCCGGGCACTTGCCAGGAACCAGCAGTTGGTACGGCTCGATTGGGAAGACGCTACACCCTGTCCCGTCGCGGATGCGCACTGGATGCTGGAGCGCCTGAGCTCGGGCCGCACCCCCGACGTGATCATCTTGAGCGACTATGCAAAAGGCCTGTTGACGGACGAACTCCTGAAAGCCATCACGGAAGCCGCCGCGCCGGCGGACATCCGGGTTGTCGTGGACCCCAAGCGGCGTGACCTCGGCGCCTATCCGGGCGGAAGCGTCATGACGCCGAATCTGCGCGAGCTGGAAGTGGCAGCGGGAATGAAATTCGATCCCGAAGACACCGCGACCATTGCGGCGGCCGCGCAATCACTTGCCGCGCAAGCCGGCGCTGCGGCGCTCGTGGTCACGCGCGGGGAACGCGGAATGCTGGTGGCCCCCGCGGGTGAACCTTGCCTGTCCATTCCGTCGCGCGGCCGTACGCTGTTCGACGCCACGGGCGCCGGCGATACGGTCGTCGCGTTGCTGGCAACGACTCTGGCGGCGGGAGCGACGCTCGACGAAGCCGCGCACCTCGCCAATGCCGCCGCAGGCATCGCGGTCGGCAGGGTGGGAACCGTGAGCGTGGACCCTGCCGAAATCGTCGAATTCATGAGCGGCGGGAACACCAGTAAAGTGCTGGGCCGCGAAGCACTTGCGGCCCAGGTGCGCCAGTGGCGCGCCGCCGGGAAGCGCATCGTGCTTACCAACGGGTGCTTCGATCTGCTCCATGCGGGACATCTTTCGCTTCTGCACCAGGCTGCGCAGTACGGAGACGTGCTTGTCCTCGCAGTCAACAGCGACGCGTCCGTGCAACGACTCAAGGGACCCGAGCGCCCCCTGATTCCCGAACGCGAGCGTGCTGCCATGCTGGCCTCGCTCGCTTGCGTGGATGCCGTGACCGTCTTCGATGAAGACACGCCATTGTCGCTGCTGCAGGCCATCCGCCCGGACGTGCTCGTGAAAGGCCAGGACTACAAGGCAGAACAGGTTGTGGGGCGTGACCTCGTTGAATCGGGCGGCGGACGCGTCGTGCTCGTGCCTCTCGTTCCGGAAAAATCCACGACTGCGCTGATCGAGCGAATTGCGAACCGGGGGTCGGCCCGTTGAACACGATCGGCACTGACGCCAAGCGGCGAATCCAGGATGGAGAGCAACGCGGTCGGTCGGCCTCCACCGTGATTGACCCCGCCGAAGAATGAGGCCTCCTCGGCCCGCACGCACTCTTACCGACACTGGAAAGCGCGACCCCAGAAGCCGCCGCGCACCAGATCTCGCAGGGACTCGCCCTGATCCGGGGGCAAGCCGCTACGGTTGCAGCGCCTGCAACGCCTTGTTGAACGTGTCGCTGGGGCGCATCGCCGCGGCGACCTTGGCCATGTCGGGACGGTAGTAGCCGCCCAACTCGACCGGCTTGCCCTGCGCGCCGTTCAATTCGCCGACGATGGTTTGCTCGGCGGCTTCCAGTGCATCGGCGAGCGGCGCGAAGCGCGCGGCGAGATCGGCGTCGTCCTTCTGCCCGGCCAGCGCGCGCGCCCAGTACATCGCCAGATAAAAATGGCTGCCCCGATTGTCGATCTCGCCGACCTTGCGCGCGGGTGACTTGTTGTTTTCGAGGAACCGCCCGATCGCCTTGTCGAGCGCCTGCGCCAGCACGTTCGCGCGCGCGTTGTCGAACGCGCGGGCGAGGTGTTCCAGCGACGCGCCCAGCGCGAGGAATTCGCCCAGCGAATCCCAGCGCAGGTAATCCTCGGCCACGAACTGCTGCACGTGCTTGGGCGCGCTGCCGCCGGCGCCGGTTTCGAACAAGCCGCCGCCGGCCATCAGCGGTACGATCGACAGCATCTTGGCGCTGGTGCCGAGTTCCATGATCGGGAACAGGTCGGTGAGGTAATCGCGCAACACGTTGCCGGTTACCGAGATGGTGTCTTCGCCGTCGCGGATGCGGGCGAGCGAAAACCGCATCGCGTCTTCCGGCGCGAGGATGCGGATGTCCAGCCCCGACGTGTCGTGATCTTTCAGATAACGCTCGACCTTGGCGATCACCTGCGCATCATGCGCGCGGTGCTGGTCCAGCCAGAACACCGCCGGTGTACTTGAAAGGCGCGCGCGCGACACCGCGAGCTTGACCCAGTCGGCCACCGGCGCGTCCTTGGTCTGGCACATGCGCCAGATGTCGCCGGCCTCGACCTTGTGCTCGAAAATGACCTTGCCGTCCTGGTCGGTGATACGCACCACGCCGTCGGCCGGAATCTGGAAGGTCTTGTCGTGCGAGCCGTATTCCTCGGCCTTGTCGGCCATCAGGCCGACGTTGGGCACGCTGCCCATGGTGGCCGGGTCGAACGCGCCATGTGCCTTGCAGTCCTCGATCACCGCCTGGTAGACGCCGGCGTAGCTGCGGTCGGGAATCAGCGCGAGGCAGTCCTGGCGGTCGCCGTTGGCGTTCCACATCTTGCCCGAGTCGCGGATCATCGCCGGCATCGAGGCGTCGATGATCACGTCGCTGGGCACGTGCAGGTTGGTGATGCCCTTGTC
>JAGWZT010000204.1 GCA_018971925.1 Lysobacteraceae bacterium
TGGGAGTGGTTGAACCGCGTCTTCAGTTTCCTGTTCTCGCTGACCGACGGTTTCAGCCAGGAGTTCTACAAGCACGTCCACCTGCGCCACCACGTCGGCAACATGGACCGCATCGGCAAG
The DNA here is from genome assembly GCA_018971925.1 of Lysobacteraceae bacterium. Classification (GTDB taxonomy): domain Bacteria; phylum Pseudomonadota; class Gammaproteobacteria; order Xanthomonadales; family Rhodanobacteraceae; genus 66-474. The sequence continues at coordinate 121 of JAGWZT010000204.1, forward strand.
GACGGCACCACCGTCGATCCGCTGTCGATCTACCGCCACGGCAAGGATGGCAAGCCGGAAAGCGTGTGGACGTACACGTTCTATTCGTATTTCCGCGACGACATCGGCGAGTGCTACCGGCGCGTCAAGCAGAAGTGGCCGCACCTCGCGCGCTGGATCCGCATCGAGATCGCGGCGGTGGTCGTCGTGTACCTCGCTTGCCTGGTCTACGACTGGCGCGCGTTCCTGTGCCTGGTGCCGTTCTACTACCTCGGCCATTCGCTGTCGTCGTTGAACGGCTACTACGAGCACCTGAAGGGCGACCCCGACCAGCCGATCGCGTGGGGCGTCAGCACCTACAACAAGGCCTACAACTGGATCTGGTTGTACAACGGCTTCCACGCCGAACACCACTATCGCCCCAAGGTGCACTGGACGAAAATGGTGGCCCTGCGCGATTCGATCCGCGGCGAGCAGCGTGCGAAAGGCGTGCACGTGATGGGCTGGTGCCACGCACTGGGCTTCATGGATCGCCAGCCGCCCGCACACACTTTGGTCAAGCCGGCCGCCGGAGCCGCGTAGGCGGCGTCAAAGTTGCGCGAACACGCCCAGCGGATCGTGGGCGCGCGCCACGCTGACGATGAACAGGAACACGATCATCGCCGCGGCGAAGCAGGCCGTGCGAACCATGCGCGTGCGTCCCCGCCGCAGCGCGAATACGCCCAGCACGATGTAAGCGGCCAGCAGGATCACCTTGACGGTCAGCCATGCCTGCACGAACGGATATTGGTGGATGATCGTCGTCAGCGCGATCGCGGCGGCCAGCAGCAGCGAATCGATCAGTACCGAGATGCGTCGCAGCGCGACGTGATTGGCGGCGGGCAGGCCAGCCAGCATCATGCAGCCGCGGGTGAAGAAGAGGCCGCCGGAGGCGATCACGCAGCCGATGTGGGTCCACAGGATTTGCAGGTACCAGGCGGCCATGTTGGAACACGGTTGCGAGAGAAGTTCGGCGAACTCTGATTTTTGCTCGTCATCCCGGAATCGCGAAGCGATATCCGGGACCGGTCTGCCTTTCGGGTCAGCCTCCTGACCTGATTCAGAGCAAACCGATCCCGGGTTCCACCGCCGATGAGTCTGGTGGCGGCCCCGGACTGACGACCTGTGCGCAGGCACCATTGGGCAGAGGCTATTGCGGCAAGTGTCGGCTTCAGCGCCCTACGCGTTGAGCACGCAGCGCGCCAGCTCACGCAAGCGCGGCGGGTCCAGCAGTTCCACCTTGCGCCCATCGATTGCGATGAGATCCTGTTCGCGGAAACGGCCGAGCACGCGGCTGACCGTTTCCGCGGCAAGGCGCAGGTAGTTGGCGATATCGGCGCGTGCCATGCTGAGCCGGAATTGGGTGCCGGACAGTCCGCGCGAGGCGTAGCGGTCGCCGAGGTCGACAAGGAATGCCGCGAGCCGCTCGTCCGCGGAATGATCGCCGGCCAGCAACGTGGCGGAGCCCAGTTCCTTGCTGAGCAGGCGGAACAGGTGTTGCTGGATCTTGGGCTGGCGGGCCGCCAGCGCGCTCATCGCCGGGAACGAGAAGCGGCAGCACTCGGTAATTTCCAGGGCGATCGCATCGCACGGGTAGTGCTCCGGATAGATCGCATCCAGGCCCACGAGTTCGCCCGGCAGGTAGAAACCCAGCACCTGCTCGCGGCCTTCGGCATCCACCAGCGTGGTCTTGATCATGCCGTTGCGCACCGCGAACAGGGCGCGGAACGCGTCGCCTGCGCGGAAGATGCGTTGCCCCGGCTCGAACGGCCCGATGTGTTCGACGAGGCAATGCAAGTCGTTGAGCTCTGGCTTGCCGTAGCCCGCGAGCGAGCAGGCTTCCGCGAACGCGCAGCTCGAGCAGAAATGCTCGGTATCGTCGTCGTTGCTGGGTACACCGGTGCGCCGTGTGGGCGCACCGGATTGTGACGAGTGCGGGTCCATGAGGATGTCCGGCGCACGCAGCGCCGCGGCCGTCGATGATGGGACAAGTTTAGCGCACCAGAATCCTCTGGATCGGTGGCCCGAGCGGAGCAGCGGTTGTGGAAAGCCAGGCCAGGGAAGGCCATTCTGGAGCAGCGAATCGCGATAGGGAACGGGTTGCCGACGACCTGCGTGGTGCGGCGATCATGGATGATCGCAAGGCTCGATCCTTTGTTCGATGGCACCGAAGATCGAATTGCCGTCGATGTCGTGCATGTCGATCTTCACCGTGTCGCCGTATTTCAGGAACGGCGTCGTGGCCTCGCCGTCGCGAAGTTTTTCGACGGTGCGCTGTTCCGCGAGGCAGGATGCGCCCCGCGACGTGTCCTGGTTGGCGATGGTGCCGGAACCCACGATGGTGCCCGCGGTCAGCGGACGCGTCCTGGCTGCGTGCGCAATCAGTTGTGCGAAATTGAATTGCATGTCCTCGCCGGCTTCGGCCTCGCCGAACCACTGGCCGTTGATCCAGGTGCGCATCGCCAGATGCACCTTGTCGTCCTTCCACGCGTCGCGCAGTTCGTCGGGCGTCACGAAGACCGGCGACAGCGCCGAACGCGGCTTGGATTGCAGGAAGCCGAAACCCTTGGCGAGTTCCGCCGGGATCAGGTTGCGCAAGGACACGTCGTTGACCAAACCCACCAGCTGGATGTGATGCGTGGCCTGCTCCGGCGTCACCGCCATCGGGACGTCGTCGGTGACCACCACCACTTCGGCTTCGAGATCGATGCCGTAATCCTCGCTGGGCACCACCACCGGGTCGCGCGGTCCGAGGAAACCCGCGCTGGTCGCCTGGTACATCAGGGGATCGGTGTAGAAGGTTTCCGGAACCGTCGCGCCGCGCGCCTTGCGCACGCGCTCGACGTGCGGAAGGTAGGCGCTGCCGTCCACGAATTCATAGGCGCGCGGCAGCGGCGAAGCCAGCGCACCGAAATCCAGTTCGAATGCGTGTTCGACGGCCTTGTGGCGGTGCAGGCACAGCGCGTCGTACAGCGCACGCAGGCGTGGTGCGGTGTTCTGCCAGCCGTCCAGCGCCGCCTGCAGGGTGGGTGCGATGCCGGTGGCGCGCACGCCGTGCGCGAGATCGCGGCTGACGAGGATCAGCGTTCCATCCCGCCCGCCTTCCTTGAGGGTTGCAAGTTTCATGTCGTGTGCTCAGCGCCGCGAGGGGTCGAAATGTTTTTGCAGTCCTTGCCAGCAATCCTGATAGTCACGCTGTCGTTGCATCGCGTCCAGCGCCTGTTTCGTCGGGTGGATCACGCAGCGCGTCTCGAACATGAAGGCCATGGTATCGACGACGTGCTGCGGTTTGCTCGTGTCGGTTGCGAGGGCCTTGCTGTAACTCGCGGCGTCAGGCCCGTGGCCGCTCATGCAGTTGTGCAGACTCGCGCCGCCGGGCACGAAGCCGCCGCCGGCGCTCGCGTCCTTGGCGTCGTATTCGCCGTGAATCAGGCCCATGAATTCGCTGGCGATGTTGCGGTGGAACCACGGCGGCCGGAAGGTGTGTTCGGCCACCAGCCAGCGCGGCGGGAAGATCGCGAGATCCATGTTGGCGGTGCCGGGCGTGTCGCTGGGCGAGGTCAGCACCGTGAAGATCGACGGATCGGGATGGTCGTAACTGATCGAGCCGATGGTATTGAAACGGCGCAAGTCGTAGCGGTAGGGCACGTGGGTGCCATGCCACGCCACGACGTCCAGCGGCGAATGCTTGATCGGCGCGCGCCACAGGTTGCCCTGGAACTTCGCGACCAATTCGAAATCGCCTTCGATGTCTTCGTAGGCCGCGACCGGTGCCTCGAAATCGCGCGCATTGGCGAGGCAGTTGGAACCGATAGGCCCCAATTCCGGCAATCGCAGGTGCGCGCCGAAGTTTTCGCACACGTAGCCGCGCGCAGCGCCGTCGGGTAGTTCAACCTTGAAACGCATGCCGCGCGGAATCAGCGCAATTTGCTGCGGTTCGATCCCCAGCACGCCGAGTTCGGTCGCGATCCGCAGGCGGCCTTGCTGCGGCACGATCAGCAATTCGCCGTCCGCGTCGTAGAAGAAGCGGCCCTGCATCGGCGTGTTGCAGGCGTAGAGGTGGATGCCGACGCCGGTCTGGCCGGCCGCCGCGCCGTTGCCCGCCATGGTGAACAGGCCGTCCGCGAAATCGGTCGGCGCGTCCGGCAACGGGAACGGACTCCAGCGCATTTGGTCCGGCGGCGTCGGCGCCTCGTCGAAACGATTGTGGAAGCGCGGTTGCGCGAAGGGTGCGAACGGTCCGTGCAGCGCGGCCGGGCGGATGCGGTACAGCCAGCTGCGGCGGTTGGCGTGGCGCGGCGCGGTGAACGCCGTGCCGGACAACTGCTCCGCATAAAGGCCGTACGGCACCTTCTGCGGCGAGTTCTGCCCGACGGGCAGGGCGCCCGTCAACGCTTCGCTTGCGTGCTCGTTGCCGAAACCGGTCTGGTAGTTGCTCGGCTGCTTCATTGTCGTGGCGACCTTCGGGATTTCCGTTCGCGCTGAGCGTAGCGACCGCAGGTCGCGAAGTCGAAGCGCACTGCGTCAACGTTGATATTCGTGCTTGCCCTTTGCCAGCGAACT
>JAGWZT010000205.1 GCA_018971925.1 Lysobacteraceae bacterium
CCGATGCCTTCCAGCGACAGCTTCATGGTGATGTCGAAGTTCTGGCTGGCGCGCGGGCCGAAGTAATTGGTATGCGGGTCGATCGCCATCGCATACGCATTCATGAAGGTCTGGAACACGTCCTCGCTGTCGAGCTGGTGCACGCGGTCGAGGTAGTTCTCGTAGCGGCGCGACAGCGTCTTGCGGATTTCGGCGTCGTCCTTGCCCGCGAGCTTCAGGCGGATCCAGTCGTTCTGGACGCGTCCCTGCCACAGCTTGTCGAGCGCCGCGGCATTCGCGGCCCACGGCGCCTTGTCGCGGTCGAACGTGTAGGTTTCGTTGGTGTCGGGGTTGAAACCGTTCTTCAGCAGCGTGAGCGCATACGCGGTGCGCTCGCCCGCGCGCTTTTCATACAGGTTGAAGATCGCGAACGGAACCGACATGTCGCCGTTCCAGATCGCGTCGTCGAGCTTGGTGCGGTCCGCCGCGAACTGGTCGAGATCCTGTTGCGTGAAGAACAGCTTGCTGCCGTCGAGTGCCTTGAAATAGGCGTCGAAGATCTTTTGCGACATCGCGTCGTCGAGCGGCAACGCTTCGTACTGGAAGCGCGTCAGCAGGCGCGCCGCCAGGATCGCGGCCTGGCCCTGCGCCGCGGTCGGCTTCAACACCGGCGCGGGCGTCATCTTGTATTTGGCGAGCGGCGCCGACAGTACGCTGGACGACGAAGCCGGGCAGGCGGCGGCCGCGGGCGAGGCGCCCCTGGCTTGCGCGCCGAACGAAAACACGCCGAATGAAATCAGGAGGGCGATCAGGACAACAAAAGCACGCTGCAACATGGACTTTCCTTGGGCGGCCACAACGGAATGGCCGTTTGCGCTCGAAGTGCGGATAAAGATGAATGCGCCAGCCGTTCGCTGGCGCGGATGGGTGTGTGGTGCGGGCGGAAAAGGCTCGTCGGGGCGCGACCGTTTGGCACAGCGCCAACAGGTCCTAAAGTATCGGAAAATGCGGGCACCGGATACGGCCGCAAGTCACGCGGCGGCACGGGGCAGCACGGGTTCCGCATCCTGCGGCGACAATCCGAATTGTCGGCCAAGCTCGGCAATCAGTACTTCCTCGACGTCGGCAAGCCGCGACGGGCCGCCCAAGTCTAGCATTTGCGCCACTTGAAGGCCCGCGTAACCGCACGGGTTGATACGGTGGAAGGGTTCCAGGTCCATCGCGACGTTGAAGGCGAGACCGTGGAAGGTGCAGCCATGACGCACGCGCAGGCCCAGCGCCGCGATCTTGGCGTCGCCCACGTACACGCCGGGCGCGCCCTCGCGGCGCATGGCGGCGATGTTCCATTCGGCCAGGGTGTCGATGATGGATTGTTCGATCCGGTGCACCAGTTCGCGCACGCCGATCTTCAGCCGCCGCAGATCCAGCAGCGGGTAGGCGACGATCTGGCCGGGACCGTGGTACGTCACCTGGCCGCCGCGATCGACGTGGATCACCGGGATCTCACCGGGCGCCAGCACGTGTTCCGGCTTGCCGGCCTGGCCGAGCGTGAACACCGGGTCGTGTTCGACCAGCCACAGCTCGTCCGGCGTGTCGGGCCCGCGTGCATCGGTGAAGGCCTGCATCGCGTGCCAGACGGGTTCGTAGGCCTGGCGGCCGAGATGACGGACGAGCAAGGGCCGAGGCGGATTTCTTCGCCCTTCGCTTGCGAAGGGCGGAGCGAAAGCAAACGCGCGCGAACCGCCGCGAGGGGGATGGCCATTCATGTTTCGGCATCCCCCCGCGCCTGCGGCGCGACCCGCTTCGCTCCGAAGGGGATGGTGACGGGTGGATGCATGGGCGTCATTACAACGTGTACCGGATATCCGGATCGGCGCGCAGTGCGGCGTGGGCCTCTTCGTGCTTCTCGCGCGAAGGGCAGTTGAACACCACGCTCACCGACACGTAGTTGCCCTGGCTGGAGGGCCGTTCGCGCACGCTGGCTTTCAGCACCGAAAGCCCGAGGCCGCGCAGGATTTCCGGCACGCGTTCACGCAGGTTCGCGTTGGCGTTGCCCATCGCGGTGATCTCGAAGCTGCCCGGAAACTGGAAACCCTGGCCGTCCTTCTTCTCGATGTCGTCGAGGCCACGCATGCCGCAACCTTACTTCGCGGAGGCCGGCGGCGCCACGCTCGACGCCGACGCGACCGACACGGTCGGCGCCGGCGTGGTGGTGGTGCCGTTGCCGCGGTGGAACAGCAGCATGATCGCGTCCCACAGCCGCTTGAAGAAGCCGCCCTGCGGTGCGTCCTTCAGCACCACCAGCGGTTCCGTGACCACCGGCTTGCCGTCGAAGGTCACCTTCAGCGAACCGACCTGCTGGCCCTGCTTGAACGGCGCGATCAGGCGCTGCGGGATTTCCAGCGTGGCCTGCAATTCGTCGTACTTGCCGCGCGGAATGGTCACCGACGCATCTTCCGCGATGCCGAGCTCGAGGTTGTTGGCCTCGCCCTTCCACAGCCGCGGCGTGGCGAGCACCTGGCCCGCGCTGTACAGCGTGTGGGTGCGGTAGAAGTTGAAGCCCCAGTTCAGCAGCGCCTCGTCGCCCGTGGTCGCGGCGTTCATGTCGGGCCCGCCCATGGTCACCGCGATCAGGCGCATGCCGTTGCGCAGCGCCGACGCGGCCAGGCAGAAGCCGGCTTCCTTGGTCGAGCCGGTCTTGATGCCGTCCACGGTCGGGTCGGTCCACAGCAGCGTGTTGCGGTTGTGCTGGGTGATGCCGTTCCACTCGAACGACTTGATCGCCGAGATCTTGTATTCCTCGGGAAAGTTCCTGATCAGCGCGCGCGACAGGATCGCGATGTCATGCGCGCTGCTGTAGTGCTCGGGCGCGGGATAGCCCGAGGCATTGATGAAGTGGGTGTTGTCCATCCCGAGCCGTTTGGCGTAGGCGTTCATCATGTCGGCAAACGCCTGCTCGGAACCCGCGACGTGCTCGGCCAGCGCGATCGCGGCGTCGTTGCCCGACTGGATGATCATGCCGTACAGCAGGTCCTTCAGCGGCACGTCGGAATTCAATTTCAGGAAGCTGGTGGAGCCGTCGGTGCCGGCGCCGCCCGCGCGCCAGGCGTGTTCGCTGATGTGCACCTTGTCGTCCATGTGGATCTTGCCGGCCGCGATCTCGGCGTTGACCACGTACTCGGTCATGATCTTGGTCAGGGAGGCCGGCGCGCGCCGCGCGTCCATGTTGCTGGACGCGAGGACCTGACCGTTGGCGTAATCCATCAGCACCCATGCCTGCGCGTTCGGCTGCGGCGCCGGCGGAATCGGCGTCTGCGGAACCGTGGGCACCGGCTTGGGCGGCGTCGACGGTTTCGGCGGCAGCGCGGTTTGCGCGAACAGTGCGCCGGTGAAGGCGACGAGGGAAGCCAGCATGAGGGACCGCGCGATTTTCATAGACTCTCGAATGTTCGAAACAACGCGCCTGTGGCGCAAGGAAGTGGATTGCCGAGCATTTTCCCTTCTCCCTCCGGGAGAAGGGGCGGAACGCCGCCGTTTCTTTTGCGCGAAGCGCCGGATGAGGGTACGGGTCCACGCGCATCTGCATTGACGGCATCACGCAAGTTGCGGACCCTCACCCGCCCCTGACGGGGCACCCTCTCCCGGAGGGAGAGGGAATTGCAAGATTGAAGCTTGAGGCGATCAATAGCGGCCTACTGTATCGCGACACTCCCGTGTGGCAAACCAAGCGAATCCAGCCGCGCCGTGGTGCGATCCACCGTATCCACGTCGGGCAGCGGTCCGATCTGCACGCGTTGCAACGTACGTCCACTCACGCTGGCGGAAATCACGCGCACCGCGCCCAGGTTCAGTCCGCGCAGGCGCGAGGCCAACCGTTCGGCGTTGCCCGCGTCCGCGAAGGCGCCGACCTGCACGTACAGTTGCGGCTGCTTGCCCGTCCGCGGTGTGACCGCGGTGACGGGCGCAGGTTCCGCACTCGGATGCGCAGGATCGATGCCCTGCACTTCGACCAAGCCCGTGCCGCGCGGCCAGATGCCGATGCGCACCGCCGCGGCCAATGACAGATCGATGATGCGGTTGGGCACGAACGGGCCGCGATCGTTGACGCGCACGATCACGCTCTTGCCGTTCTCGAGGTTGGTGACGCGCGCGAAGCTCGGCAGCGGCAATACCTTGCTGGCCGCAGAGAACTTGTACATGTCGTAGGTTTCGAAGTTCGACGTCTTGTAGCCGTTGAACTTGGTGCCGTAATACGAAGCGATGCCACGCTCGTCATAGCCGGCCGCGCGCGGCAGCACGCGGTAGCTCTGCCCGTCCACGTTGTAGGGCGACTTGTTGCCGTAGCGCGACAGCGGCAGCACTTCCGGAACGGGTTCCGGGATCTTGCTGAAATCGACGCCCGCGATGTCCGGCGTGGAATCCTGGCGGTGCCGGTAGCGTTCGGATTGCGACAGGCCGGTATCGTCGCGCCACGGCGCGCTGCTGCCGCCCGCGCTTTCGCGCGTGGCGGGTCGCTTGGGATTCGACGAACATGCCGTCAACGTCAGGGCCGCCGGCGCCAGCAGCGCCAACGGCAGCAGGACCCGCAGCCATCGGCCCCGCATCATTGCGTGGCGACGCCGCTGGCGATCGCGTCGGCCAGTTGCATGACCGCCAGCGCGTACATCGGGCTCTTGTTGTAGCGGGTGATCACGTAGAAATTCCGGAACGTCAGCCAGTATT
>JAGWZT010000206.1 GCA_018971925.1 Lysobacteraceae bacterium
GAATGGTCTTGCTTGACGCACTTCACCGCTGCTCCCGGGAGTGGCGGCCTCTTCCGCAAACCCCGTCGAGCCGCCCCGCCACAGCGGCTCGACCGCTCCCTTGACTCAAGGGGGCCAAGACATGCTCGCGTGTTGTGCTTGCGAACTGGGCGGCGCGCCCCGATTATTCGGGCATGGACGAAATGCCCGCCATCCGCGAAATCATCGACGACGTCGAGCTTGAAGTGCTCGACCGTTACCTGCGCGGCCACGCGCAGGATTCCGATGAGACCATGCTGCTGGACGGCGTGCACGGCATGCTGACCGCGCTCGCGATCGGCCCCGATCCGGCGCTGCCGGAAGAATGGTTGCCTGAAATCCTGCATGCGCCGTTCGAGGATCCGGAACAGGGCGCGGCGGTGCTCGGCCTGCTGGCCAAGCTCAACGATTCGATTCCCGCCGAACTGGAAGGTGAGGTGTACGAGCCGGTGCTCGGCGAGGTCGAGCCGGAACAGGCCGCGCACAGCGACCTGAGTGCGGCGGGCTGGTGCGAGGGCTTCAGCCGCGGCATCGACCTGCGCGCGTCGATCTGGGAATCGCGCCTGGCCGAAGATGGCGAGCTGATGGAAATGCTCAGTCCGATCATGGCGCTGGCGGTGGATGAAGGCGTGCTGGCTGCCGACGTGCCGATCGCAAAGCTCGATGACAACGAATACGAAGCCTGCCTTGCGCAGATCCCGGATGCGGTGGAAGCCGTCGCGCATTACTGGCGCGTGCGTCCGCCCACGGAGCGCGAGCGCACCGCTGGCGGTGGGGCTTCGTCCAGTGCGTTTGCAAGTGCGCCGGCACGACGTGGTGGCCGCTGGGTTCACTGAATTTTTGCGATCGTCCGTGATCGGGCCTCGTTGGGTGACGTCGCCGTCCCGCAGTTTCTCGCCCCGCGAACACCAGAACGGGCATCCATGCTCTGACTTATCACCAACAGCCGCTCCGCACACGACAACCGCAAGCAGCGGAAAAAGGCGATTCTTCCTTTGGTACTTGCGAACCCCCCATGTCCGACAAAGGGCTGTACGAACCCGTCAACACGCTGAAGCCGGTCGCTCCGGATATCTGGATCGCGGATGGTCCGGAGGTACGCATGGCGACGCCGTTCGGCAACGGCATGCCGTTCCCGACGCGCATGACCATCGTGCGATTGCACGACGGCGCCGTGTGGTGTCATTCACCGATTGCGCCGGATCAAAATCTGTTCCGTGAAATCGATGTGCTCGGCCCCGTGCGGCATCTGATCTCACCCAACCTGCTGCATTACGCGTCCATTGCGGCATGGAAGCGTCGTTACCCGAACGCAACCGTGTGGGCATCGCCGGGGGTGCGTGAGCGCGCGGCAGCACAGCACATCGAAGTTGCGTTCGACACCGATCTTGCCGACACGCCGCCGCAAGCATGGGCGGCCGATCTCGACCAGCTGCGTTTTCGCGGCAGCCGGGTGATCGAGGAATTCGTGTTTTTCCATCGCGCCAGTGCAACGCTGATCCTGGCCGACCTCATCGAAAATTTCGAACGTGAAAAGGTCACCCGTGGAATGCGCTGGCTCGCGTGGCTGGGTGGCGTGCTCGATCCGGATGGCAAGGCGCCGTTGGACATGCGCATGACCTTCACGGGGCGCAAGCGGCTCGCACGCGAAGGCTTCGATCGCATCATGGCGTGGCGCCCGCAGCGGGTGGTCCTCGCGCATGGCCGCTGCTACGAGCGGAATGCAGAAGCCGAATTGCGGCGCGCGTTTCGCTGGGTGGGTTGACCGCGTCGCGCCCGGTGAACACTGCGTTCGTTTCGCGGGCATTGGTTTTGCCGGCGAAAAGGCGCATCTTGGTGGGCATCTGGTTTTTGCGATCGTCGGTGATCGCGGCTTCCCGAATCGCGCCAGCGATCCGAAAAGTCAAAGCGGCCGCATACACCAGAACGACCATCCGTGGTCTGACCTTTCACAACAGCTCGCCCAGGAGGTGTCCCGTGACTTCCCGTGTCATCACCCGCCGCGTACGCGGCATCCCGACCAGCGACGGCGCCGGCGTCAAGCTGACCCGCGTGATTGGCCAGCCGATGCTGGATTCGCTGGACCCGTTCCTGCTGCTGGACGAGTTCGGTTCGGATTCGGCCACCGACTACATCGCAGGCTTCCCCGATCACCCGCACCGCGGCTTCGAAACCGTCACCTACATGCTGGACGGGCGGATGCGCCACCGCGACAACCACGGCAATTCCGGCCTGCTGGAATCGGGCAGCGTGCAATGGATGACCGCGGGCCGCGGCATCGTCCACTCGGAAATGCCCGAGCAGGAACACGGCCTGATGCGCGGTTTCCAGCTGTGGGTGAACCTGGCCGCCAGGGACAAGATGATGCAGCCGCGCTACCAGGACATTGCGCCGGACAGGATTCCGATCGCGGAACCCGCGCCGGGCGCCAGGGTGCGCGTCATCGCGGGCGAAATGTTTGGCGCGCGCGGGCCGGTGGACGGCATCGCGATCGCGCCGGTGTACCTCGACATCGCCTTGGAGCCCGGGACGAAGCTGTCGGTGCCACTGCCGGAAGACCACAGCGCATTCGCGTACGTGTTCGAAGGCGACGCGGTGCAGGTCGGTGCGGAAACGCTGGGCTTGCGCGAACTCGGCGTGCTGTCGAAGGGCGACGCGGTCGACCTGGCGGTTGCCGCCGGTGCGAAGGCCGCGCGCGTGTTGCTGGTCGCGGGCCGGCCGCTCAATGAGTCCGTCGCGCGCTACGGTCCGTTCGTGATGAACACGCCCGAGCAGATCGTGCAGGCGATGCAGGATTACCAGGCAGGGCGGTTCTGACCGGCATGGCGGGACCGGCCAACCCGCCCGTCGAGGCGTTGGCCGGTCGTGCGGTTGTACGGGGCGCGTGAACCTTCGCCAGGCTTGAATCTGGATCAACCCAAGGTTGCAAAAACATCGCTACATGGCGGCATGCGAGCTGCGTAGCATGAGCATTGCTCAAGTGGCGAGGTTGACGATCATGGTTGCATTCATGCACGGGGTTGTCGCGCGCGTCCGTGCCGCGACCCACCTGCCGAAGACATCGAACGGCCGTTCGCACCGACGCGACATGTGTGGCGCCTCGAAGACGCCGCATGCACCCAAGTCGCGAAAGTGGGTCATCGCGGGACTGCGATGATCGAAGCGGGGCCGGTGCCGCCGTCGCGGGTTGTCATGCCGGGTGCCGGTTTGTCCGCGCACAAAAAAACCGGACGGCTTGCGCCGTCCGGCCGGAGTCGCGCTGGCGGAGGGAGGGGGATCTCTGCCGCGCGTACTTTCTGCGGTCCCTCGCGGGATCAGCGCGCCTTCTTGGCGGGCGCGGCGGCGGCTTCATTGGCCGCCTTCAGGCTGTTGCGGGTCAGATCGCCGAACTGCTCGGCTGCCTTCTGCGCCACGCCCAGGATTTCCTGGCCGGCGGCGTAGGCGGCTTCCGCGCTGTTGCGCGCGAAGTCGAGGCCTTTCGGCCACAGCGCGGTGACGTCCTGGATCTCGCGCGCTTCCAGCGAGTCGGCGACGAACGCGAGGTTCGACTTGGCCTGCGATTCCAGCGCCTTGACCTGCAGGCCCTGGATTTCGGAAATGCCCTTCAGCGCGGCAACCTGCGCCTTGTAGGCCTGCTCGGCGAACTGCTTGCCGAGATCGAGCGACTGCTTCTGGAACTGGCTGTACATGGTGTGCTCCCTCTTTGCAGGAGTGGGTTGGAACTGGGGGATACTCTAGAGCGTTTTATGGTGCAATGCAACATAAATGTTCATGAGGACGATGTTTTTGACCATATCTAATTGTTATATAACTATATTTAGTGTGGAAATACCATCTAACAACATGCTGTGGTGCAGCGCAAATGAGCCACGACGCCGCATGGTCTCGAGCTGGGTGGATGCGGCTGCGCGGGCGCCTGCCGGAACGGTACCCGCCCAGGGCGGCCGACTGCGGAGCGACCCGCAGGGACACCACGGTCAGCGCTTGAAGGCGGCCAGCAGCCCGTCCAGCGGCAGCGTATTGAGCACCTCCTCGCGCGCCAGCCACGCCCGCCGCGCCTGGTCGATGCCGAAACGCAGGTTGGCAAGACCGGCCGTGTCGTGCGCGTCGGTGGAAATCACGATGCGACAGCCTGCGGTCCGCGCGGCCCGTGCGTGGATATCGTCGAGGTCGAGCCGGTCGGGATGCGCGTTGATTTCCATCGCAATCCCGCGTTCGGCGGCAGCGGCAAACACCTTGTCGAACTGCATCGCGCATTCGGGTCGCTCGTTGATCAGGCGCGTCGCGGGATGCGCCAGGATGTGCATGCGGCGGTTGTCGAGTGCCCTCAAGACCCGGTTCGTCTGCTTGTCATCGGGCAGGTCCAGCCGCTCGTGCACGGCGGCGACCACCACGTCCATCTCCGCCAGCAATGCGTCGGGCAGATCCAGCCGGCCATCGGCGAGGATGTCCACTTCGGCACCCTTCAGCAGGCGGAAGCCCCTGAATCGCGCGTTGAGCTTGTCGATCGCCGCGAATTGCTCGCGGAAACGACGGGCGTCGAGTCCGTGGGCGACGCGCACGCGGGACGAGTGGTCGGTGATGGCGAGGTACGCGTGCCCCAGCCCACGCGCCGCGTCGGCTATCGACTCGAGCGTGGCGCGGCCATCGCTGGCGTTCGTGTGTGCATGCAGGTCCCCG
>JAGWZT010000207.1 GCA_018971925.1 Lysobacteraceae bacterium
CTCAGGCGTCGAACCGCATCGAGAGATCGATGGCGTGGACGTGCTTGGTCAGGGCGCCGATCGAGATGCAGTCGACGCCGGTTTCGGCGATCGCGCGGACCCGTTCGAGGTTGACGCTGCCGGATACTTCCAACGGTACACGGCCGGCGGCGAGGGCAACGGCGTCGCGCAGCATCGCATCGCTGAATTCGTCCAGCAGCACGCGGTCGGCACCGGAATCGATGGCGTCGCGGAGTTCGTCCAGTGACTCGACTTCGCAGTCGAGGAACACGCCCGGGCTCGCGGCGCGCGCGGCACGGATGGCGTTGGCGATGCCGCCCGCCGCCGCGACGTGGTTTTCCTTGATCAGGATTGCGTCGTAAAGCCCCATGCGATGGTTGTAGCCGCCGCCGCAACGCACCGCGTATTTCTGCGCGAGGCGCAAACCGGGGATCGTCTTGCGGGTGTCGAGGATTTTCGCGCGGGTGCCGGCGACGGCGTCGACGTAGGTGCGCGTGACCGTGGCGGTGCCCGAGAGCGTCTGCAGGAAATTGAGCGCATTGCGTTCGCCCGCGACCAGCGCGCGCGCGTTGCCTTCGAGTTGGCACAGCACGGCATCGGGGGTGATGCGATCGCCGTCGGCGTGATGCCAATCGATGCGTACATCGGCATCGAGCTGGCGAAAGCATTCATCCGCCCACGGTGCACCGGCCAGCACAGCCGGTTGATCAGCACGTTCGCGGCACACGATGCGGGCGCGCGCGCGCGCGGCAGGATCGATCAACGCGGCGGTGACGTCGCCCCTGCCGATGTCTTCGGCGAGCACACGCATGACATCGGCGCGAACGACTTCCAGCGGCGGCGGCTGCAGCCGCGAGGCGGCACCACTCATGCCGTGGGTTGCTGCGCGGGTTGCGTCTTGCGGAGGCGATCCACGATCGCGTCGAGGGCGCGATCGAACAACGGGACTTCCTCGAGGACCATCGCGCGATTGTCGTGCAATTCGGTTGCCAGTTGCACGGCCGTGCGATCGGCCACCTTCAGGCCACGGCGGTTGACGAACAAATACTTGCCGCTGATCGGGCTGATCCACGACAACTTGGCGCGCTCGCGCGTGCCCGCGTCGTCGATGAATTCCACCCAGCCGCCGACTTTGAGGTCGCGTACAGCCTGCAGTGAACCGGCGTCGATGTTGACCGACATGTCGTCGGGATCGAAATCGTCATCGACGTCCGGCGCGCCATCGGTGATGGCGGGCTGCGCGTCCTGACTTACGCCGAGCACGGCCTCCGGATCGACGACAGGCTCGGGCGCGTGCACGGCCGGCGCGGGTTCACCCAGTTGCTGGCGCCAGAACTTGCGCAGTTCGTCCAGCAGGCGCTCGATGTCGGGTTCCTGGAAGGCGACGGTGGCGAGGCCTTCGCGCAGGTGCTTCTCGATGGAGGGCAACGCATTCTTGTATTGCTGGTGCGCGGACTCGCCATGCGGCACTTCGGCCGTCGCGATGAAGTCGTCCACGAAATGCACGGCCGAGCGGAATTCGGCGGACTCGGCGCCCTGGCGCAACACGATCAGCACCAGATAGTTGGCCCACGGACGCGTCAGCACGCCGCGCAGCAGGGTGGGCAGATTGTGGTCGTTGATGCGCGACAGGATTTCCTGTGCGGCATGGCGACGCGCATTCTGCAGGCGTTCGCGCCCACGCGCCGCTTCGGTGGCGCGGCTTTCGGCCAGTTCGGCGCGCTTGCGGTTCTGCTCGACGAACTGGGTGAACTCGGTCAGCTTGCGCTCGAACACGCCTACGTCGTCGTCGAAATCCTGCAGCAGTGCTTCCACCGTGCCCTTCACTTTTTCGAACAGGCGATGGTCGCGGTCGGACTCTTCCGACCAGCCCTTGGCGGTGTCGGCCAACTGGTCCAGCAGCCTGCGTGCCGGGTGCGAGGCGTGCGCGAACATGCGCCGGTCGAGGATCGCCACTTTCAGATAAGGAATCTGCAGGCGCGCCAGCAGCACCTGCATGGGCGCCGGAATGGTGTGGTCCTGCAGGATGTACTCGAACAGCATGCCGACCAGGTCGATGGTGTCCTCGTCGCTGCCGGAAACGTTCGCGTGGCCCGCGCCGGACAGGCGCTGGATCTGCGCCATCAACTCGTCTTTCAGGTGCTGCACCATGTCCACCGCGGACCTGGTATCCACGGCAGCGGGCAACGCCGGCAGCGGGCGGGATTCGCCCTGCAGCAAGGTGAGCGCGCCCAGCAGTTCGGCCGGCGTCAGTGACGCCGCGCCTGTGCCGCCCGCCCTGTAGGCGCCGCTGTCCGGCCGTTCGGCGTGGCGGCGTGCGGCGAGCAGCGAGGTGAGTTGCTGCATCAATTCCTGATGCAGTTCATCGGCGACCATGTCGGCACCCGTGGCGTAACCCTGCGTGCCGCCGTCGGCATCGGCGGCTGCCGCGGTTACGCGCGTGGCGCCGGCGGCACCGCTGGCTGCGCCGGGTCGTCTAACCACTTTTGGATGGTGCAACTGCGGCAATACGCCGGCCTGCACCAGCCTGACGTTGACGTCGTGGTACAGCGTGTCGAGCGCCTTCAACACATAGCGCTCGAACATCTTGAGGATGATCAACCGCACCCGGATATTGACGTCGGCCAATTCGCCCAGTGCTTCGCGGAAGGCTTCGGTCAATGCATTCGGACCGAGCGGGTTGGTGGTGCTGGTGGTGGTGCGCCCGCCGATCAGCACCGACAGCCGCTGGTTGAGCGCGAGCAAGGCCGCCGACAGGCGTGCGTCGGCCTTGGCGACCATGCTGGAAACCGCCAGCGATTCCTCCAGTTCGCGGTCGTCCACGAGGCTCAATTCGCCGCTGGCAGAAAAGGCACGTTGCGTTTCGTTGGCGCGCGCCGGTCGGCCGGCCGCGAAATCCGCGAAGCCGCGCGCGACGCGTTCGCCGAACATGCGCTCGATGCGCGGGCGCTTCTTGCGGGTCTCGCGCATGCCATCGAAGTATTCGGTCTGGCTGGCGTTGCTTTCGGCTTTCTCGGCAAGGTCGAACAGCGTGTCATCGACGTTGTCGAGCAGTTCGGCGACCAGGTTGCCGGTTTCCTTCAGGGTCATTTCGCGCACGGCCACCAACAAACCGCCGACCTGTTCCTGGCCGGTTTCGAGTGCGCGCGAACCGATGCCCACCACCTTGTTGTCCGGATCGGCATGCGGGTCGGAGGGGGTGGGCGTCATCGAAAAAAAACCTGATCGCGAATGAGGGGAACAGGGCTGCCAAGTATGCGCCGGCGCAGTCGCCAGAACGTGAAGCCGCTCACAGGCCCATCGTCAGCCGAACGGGCACCCGTGAACTACCCCGGGAAATCGGTCAACTGGAGCGTGCCGATGCCTTCCTCGGCCAGCATCACGGGGATGTCGTCCTCGATCCGGTACACCACTTTGCGGTCGGTGGTGATGAGCCCGGCGTCCAGCGGCGAGGCCACCTTCTGGCCGGCCACGGTATCCACCGCGCCGCCCGCAATGGCGCGGTTCAAGGCGTCCAGTTCGT
This sequence comes from Lysobacteraceae bacterium, assembly GCA_018971925.1. Lineage (GTDB taxonomy): Bacteria > Pseudomonadota > Gammaproteobacteria > Xanthomonadales > Rhodanobacteraceae > 66-474. Next base: position 3,524 of record JAGWZT010000207.1, read on the forward strand.
CGCGCCGCAGCGGGCGCACCGGGGTCTTGGTGACCGGGTCGCAGAGGATGTCCAGCAATCGCTTGTCCATGCCGCGTACAATACTCGTTTTGCGACGGTGAGACCATGCGGAAGACGACGGTCGCGCCCCGGGTCGGGGTGGTGATGGGTTCGCGTTCGGACTGGGAAACGATGCGGCACGCGGCCGAGATGCTGGCGTCGCTGGGCATCGCGCATGAAGTCGAAGTGGTCTCCGCGCATCGCACGCCGGACAAGTTGTTCGCTTACGCCGAAGGCGCGGCCGCGCGCGGCATCGAGGTGATCATCGCGGGCGCCGGTGGCGCCGCGCACCTGCCGGGGATGCTGGCCGCAAAGACCCGCCTGCCGGTGCTGGGCGTGCCGGTGCAGTCGCGTGCATTGAAGGGACTCGATTCGCTGTTGTCGATCGTGCAGATGCCGGCCGGCATACCGGTGGGCACGCTCGCGATCGGCGAGGCGGGCGCAAAGAATGCGGGGTTGCTGGCGGCTGCAATCGTCGCACTGCACGACGGCGAAGTCGCGCGCACGCTGGATCGTTTCCGCGACGGTCAGACCGGGGAAGTGCTTGCGCATGCCGATCCGCGTCTCGAACCGCCGCGGCCGCGCAACGTGGGCGGAAAAAAATGATGAACATTCGGGTGCTGTTGCCCCTCACCCCTTGCCCTCTCCCCGGAGCAGAGAGGGGGAGCGGGTGCCGCGCGGTATCGCGCGATTCAGCATTTTCGATTCGACGTGGTTGACGCTCAACCGACCCTGGGTATTCTGGGCGGCGGCCAGCTCGCCAGGATGATGGTGCTGGCCGGTACGCCGCTGGGCGTGCGCTTTCGCATCGTCGATCCGGCGGCGGACGCCTGCGCGGGGCAGATCGCGCCGCTGCTCAATGCGGATTGGAATGCGCTGGACGATCTGGAACCCTTCGCGCGCGCGATCGACGCGGCCACCTTCGATTTCGAAAACGTGCCGGCCACGACGGCCGCATGGCTGACCGCGCATACGCGCGTCGCGCCCAACGCGCTGTCACTCGCGACCGCGCAGGATCGCGTGCTGGAAAAAACGTTGTTCCGCGAGTGCGGTTTGCCCACCGCCGAATTCGCGGATGTCGCGACGCGCGCCGGTCTGGATGCCGCGCTCGCGAAGACCGGTGTGCCGGCGAT
>JAGWZT010000208.1 GCA_018971925.1 Lysobacteraceae bacterium
GAACGCCGATCTCGCCGACGCGCGCACGGCGGTGCGGGCGCGCGATTTCGACAAGCTTGCGCAGGTCGGCGAGGCCAGTTGCCTCGCCATGCACGCACTGATGCTGTCGGCGCGCCCCGGGCTCATCTACTGGAACGCAGCGACCATCGAGTGCATCCGGCACGTGCGTGCCCTGCGGAGTGAAGGCGCGGGCGTGTTCTTCACCATCGACGCAGGCCCGCAGGTGAAAGCGGTGTGCCTGCCGGACGACGCGGCGCGCGTCGCTGACGCACTGCGCACTGTCCCGGGCGTGGAAGAGGTACTGGTCAGCGGATTGGGCGAAGGCGCGCGGGTTGTCGAGGACGCTCACGCATGGGCGTGACCGCCAGCGCGCCCGGCAAACTGGTGCTGCTGGGCGAATACGCGGTGCTGGAAGGCGCGCCGGCGCTGGTGTTGGCGGTGGATCGCCGCGCACACGTGACGCTCGCGCACAGCGACGCCGAATGCTGGGAAATCGTCTCGCCCACGCTCGATCTGCACGCGCGGCTGCGGCTGCAGTCCGGCAGCACGACATGGGTCGGCGGAGCGCCCGCTGAACTCGCGTGGATCGCCACCCTGCTCGCGCGATTTCCGCAGATCGAACGCGCGCCGCCATGCCGCATCGAACTCGACAGCGATGCGTTTTATCTGGACCACTCCGGCGCGCGCGCCAAGCTCGGTCTGGGTTCCAGCGCCGCGCTCGCCGTCGCCCTGCTCGGTGCGTTGCACGCGCTCACGAATACGGCACCACCGGCAACCGAAGAAGCCATCGCCGCGCACCGCGCGATCCAGCAAGGGTGCGGCAGCGGCATCGACATCGCGGCGTCGCTGTCGGGCGGTCTGTTGCGTTTCCGGCTGGACGGCGGTGCCGTGCGTCTGGCACCCGCCAAATTCCCAGAACGCCTCCGCTGGTGCTGCGTTTACAGCGGGCGGCCGGCTTCCACCCGCGCGATGCTGGCCACGGTCGCGACCTGGCGTGAACGCGAACCCGCCGCCTTCGCGCAGCGCACCCGCGAACTCGCTACAATTTCTTCACGCGGTATCGACGCCGTGATCGCCAATGATGCCGCCGCCTTCATGTCCAGCCTCCACGATTACGCCGGTGCATTGGCGCGCTTCGGCGAGGCCGCGGGCGCGGATATCGCCAGCCGCGAGCATCGGGCGATCGCCACGATCGCGGCGGATTGCGGGTGCGTCTACAAGAGCTGTGGCGCCGGCGGCGGTGACGTGGGCGTCACATTCGCCGTGGAAGATACGCGGTTGCGGGCATTCGCCGCGCGCGTTGCGCAAGCGGGCTACCCCGTGATCGACCTGGCGGAAGACCCGAAGGGCTTGGCGGTTGCGTCAAACGATTGAAGCTTCCAAGGAACACAGATGGACCAGTCGAGATTTCCGGGCTTCTACAAACTGTCGGTGCCCGAACGCGTGAACCTGGTGCGCGAGCGCGGCCTGCTTTCCCGCGAGGATTTCCAGACCTTGTCGACCGGCGCGCACACGCTCAGCGTCGCGCGCGCCGACAAGATGATCGAGAACGTGGTCGGCGTGATGGGCTTGCCACTCGGACTCGGCCTCAATTTCCTGATCAACGGCAAGGACCACGTCGTGCCGCTGGTGGTCGAGGAACCCTCGATCGTCGCAGCGCTTTCATCCGCCGCGAAGCTGGTGCGCGCCGCCGGCGGCTTCGCCACGCGCAGCACGGATCCGATCCTGATCGGCCAGGTGCAGATCGTCGACATCGACAACTCGGCAACCGCGCAGGCCGCGTTGCTGCAACGCAAGCAGGAAATCATCAACCTCGCCAACAGCCTGCACCCGAACATGGTTGCGCGCGGCGGCGGCGCCAAGGACATCGAGGTGCGCATCCATCCCGCCGCCGATGGGCGCCGCGACATGGTGGTGCTGCATCTTCTGGTGAACACCTGCGACGCGATGGGCGCCAACATGGTCAACACCATGTGCGAAGGCGTGGCGCCGCTGGTGGAAGGCATCACCGGCGGCAAGGTGTTCCTGCGGATCTTGTCGAACCTCACCGACCGCGCGCTGGTGTGGGCGAAAACCGTGATCCCCGCAGAACTCCTCGCGGGCAAGGGCTACGACGGCGAGCAGGTGCGCGACGGAATCATCCTCGCGAACGATCTTGCGGTGTGCGATCCGTATCGCGCGGCGACGCACAACAAGGGCATCATGAACGGCGTCGACGCGGTCGCGCTCGCGACCGGCAACGACTGGCGCGCGCTGGAAGCCGCGGCGCACGCGTACGCCGCGCGCGGCGCGCACTACAGCGCGCTGACGCGCTGGTACAAGGACGACCAGGGCAACCTGGTGGGAACCATCGAGATGCCGATGAAGGTCGGCACGGTCGGCGGCAACTTGCAATCCAACGCCACGGTCGCGTTGAACCTGCGCCTGCTCAGCATCGCGTCCGCGCGCGAACTCGCGGAAATCATGGGCGCGGTGGGCCTCGCGCAAAACTTCTCGGCGCTGCGCGCGCTGGTCACCGATGGCATCCAGCAGGGCCACATGACCCTGCATGCGCGTTCGGTCGCGGTGAGCGCCGGTGCCACGCCGGAGATTTTCGAGACCGTGGTCGAACGCCTGCTCGACAGCGGCGAGATCAAGGTGTGGAAGGCCCGGGAAATCATCGCCGAAGTCAGGAACCAGGTGCAGCCGGAAGCGAAAACCGTCGCGCACGGTTTCGAGCCGGTCGAGGAAGCCGAGTACGCGACCGGTTACGGCAAGGCCATCCTGTTGGGCGAACACGCGGTGGTGTACGGCCGCCATGCGATCGCGGTGCCTGTGCCGATGGCGATCCGCGCGCGCGCCGAGGAATCCGACGACGGCACGCAACTCATCATTCCGCGTTGGGGGGTCGAGTCGCGCCTGCACCCGGGCACGAAGCACCCGGGCTCGTTTCTGCAGTCGCTCGAATTGATCCTGCAAAAGCTCGAACTTACCGATCGCCCGCTGCGCATCCAGGTCTATCCCAACCTGCCGCGCGCCAACGGCCTCGGCGGATCGGCCGCGCTTGCGGTCGCCGTGATCCGCGCGCTCGATCGGCATTGCGTGCTCGGCCTCACCGACCAGCAAGTGTGCGAGCTTTCCTACGAATGCGAGCGCGTCGCCCACGGCACGCCGTCGGGCATCGACAACACGGTCGCGACGTACGGCCAGCCGCTGTTGTTCCAGCGCGGCGAACCGCCGGTGACCGAACCACTGCATTTCGCGAAGCCGCTGCCGATGGTAATCGGCTTGTCGGGTGTTGAAAGCCTGACCGCGCGCACCGTCGGCCGCGTGCGCGAAGCGTGGCAACGCAACAAGAAACTCTACGAACGCATCTTCGACGAAATCGATTCGCTGGCGATGCAGGGCATCAAGGCACTCGAAGCGTGGGACCTGCAACAGTTCGGCGAGCTCATGAACATCTGCCAGGGCCAGTTGAACGCGCTGCAGGTGTCGAGCTGGGAACTGGAAGAAATGATCCAGGTCGCCCGCGCCAATGGTGCGGTCGGCGCCAAGCTCACCGGCGGCGGCGGCGGCGGCGCGATGATCGCGCTGTGCCCGGACGATCCGGGCCGCGTCGTGCGCGCGTTGCAGCAGGCCGGCTACCAGGCAATGGAGACCAGCATTGGTTGACCAGCAAGACAATCGCGTCGTTTCGTTCGACTCCGAACGGCTGATCCTGGTCGACGGGGCCGATCGCGAAATCGGACACGCCAGCAAGACCGATGCCCATGCCGGCAAGGGCATCCTGCACCGCGCGTTCTCGTTGTTCGTATTCAATCCTGCGGGTGAACTGCTGCTGCAGCAACGCGCAGCATCGAAACCCTTGTGGCCCGGCTACTGGGCCAACAGTTGCTGCAGCCATCCGCGCGGCGGCGAGGACATGGACACCGCGACGCAGCGCCGGCTGCGCGAGGAACTGGGCTTCGGCTGCCCGCTCGAGTTCGTATACAAGTTCCAGTATCACGCCGAGTACGGCGAGGCCGGGTCGGAGACGGAACTGTGCTGGGTTTACGTCGGCAGTTCCGACGCGCCGGTGCGCGTCAACGAAACCGAAATCGCGGCTTGGCGCTACGTGAAGCCGGACGCGCTCGATCGCGAGATCGCGCAAAGCCCGGAACGCTTTACCCCCTGGCTGAAGTTGGAATGGCAACGGTTGCGCGGCGAGTTCGCCGACCGCCTGCCCGGCAACGGCACGCCGCCCCCGCTGCGGCGCCGCAACGCCTGACCGCACGCCGACCCGGCATGCGCCACTGCGCGGGGCCCCGCCGCGGACCTGCGTGCCGCGCCGTCAACGGCGCGTCAACGCCACCTTGACGCCGGATGGTCCATGATATGGCCGCAGGGATCGGCGCCGCGGTGCACGCCACCCTGACGACGCCGGGCGCCGGAGGAAATCCAGATGTCGATCCCGTTCCGCCAACAACTCAAGGTTGCCAGCTACATCGTCGGACGCCGGCTGCGCGGCGTGAAACGCTATCCGCTCACGTTGATGCTGGAACCATTGTTCCAGTGCAACCTCGCCTGCCCCGGCTGCGGCAAGATCGACTACGACTCGCACATCCTCAAGCAACGGTTGTCGGTCGAGGAATGCCTTGCGGCCGTGGACGAGTGCGGGGCGCCGATGGTGTCGATCCCCGGCGGCGAACCGCTGGTTCACAAGGACATCAAGCA
>JAGWZT010000209.1 GCA_018971925.1 Lysobacteraceae bacterium
CGAAGCGCTGCCGGGCCTGCACGTCAACGGCAAGCAAACCCTTGGCGAAGACATCGCGGACGTCTCCGGCCTGACCGCTGCGTACCGCGCGTACCACCTGGCGTTGGATAACAAGCCCACGCCTGAAATCGACGGTCTTTCCGGCGACCAGCGCTTCTTCGTCGCGTTCGGACAGGCGTGGCGCTCGAAAATCCGTGATGCCGCGCTGCGCCAACAGCTCGCGACCAACGTGCATGCGCCCGCGCAATTCCGCGCCGAAACCGTGCGCAACCTCGATCCGTGGTACCAGGCGTTCAACGTCCAGCCCGGCGAAAAGCTGTACCTGAAGCCGGACCAGCGGGTGAAGATCTGGTAAGCCGCCGCACGGTCAGGCAATTCCCAACCCCGTGATTTCACCGATGGCATCGGCGTCGAACCCCGCGAGCCGCGCAAACGCGCGGCCGCGCTCGGCGTAATCCCGGAACTGGTCGAAACTGGGCGCCCCTGGCGACAGCAGTACGACGCCACCCTGCGGGGTGGTCTTTTTTGCATGCGCAATTGCAGCGGCAAGATCGGCGGCCTCTTCGACAGCACAGGCAAGCCCGGCATTCTGAAGGGTTCGTGCGATCCTCGGGCCCGCAGCGCCCTGGGCAACGATGGCGTGCGGTGAGTGCACGCGAAGCGCCCGCGCGAAGCCATCCCAGTCCAGCCCACGGTCGTGTCCACCCAGGACCAACGTCACCGCGCGTCCGCGTAAACTCTCCAGCGCTGCCAACGCCGCGTCCGGCGTGGTGCTGATGGAATCGTCAATCCAATCGATGCCATCGCGCACACCCAGCGATGTGAGCCGGTGCGGCAGCGGCTTGAACGCGGCGAGCGAAGCGGCGGCGGCGCGAGCGTCGAGACCCAGCAGTTCGATGGCCGCCAACGCCGCACACACGTTGTGGGCGTTGTGTGCGCCGCGCAGTGGCAATGATGCGATTTCGAATACACGCTCACCGCCGCGCATGATCCATCCGCGGGCCACATGCCAACCCCCCGCGTCGCCGAAGGTTCGGCGTTGCGGATGCGCAGCGGTACGCCGCATCAGCAACGGCGTCTCGGCATCCACCAGCAGCGTGCGCGACACGTCCGCGAGTTTCAGTTTGTCCGCGACGTAGCGTTCGCGCGTGCCGTGCCAATCCAGGTGTTCCTCGGCCAGGCTCACGACCACGCCGAGTTCCAGCGGACCCGCTTCGCCGGTCTGGAAGCTGGAAAGTTCGATTGCCCACAGCTCGGCGTATTGATCATCCAGGTCCAGCAACGGCAGGCCGATGTTGCCCGCCAGTGCGGTGCGAACCTGCAGCGCGCGTGCAAGATGCGCGACCAACGCGGTGGTGGTGCTCTTGCCCTTGGTGCCGGTGACCGCAACCACGCGCGCCTCGGGGTTTTCGCCGAACCACAGCGCGGTGCCCGAGGTAAAACGCGCGCCGTGTTCGATCGCCGCCAGGATTTCCGGCTTGTACGCGCTGATGCCGGGCGACTTGATCACGACATCGTGCGCGGACAGCGCATCCGCATCGGGCGCGGAGCCGGTCACGCGCAGGCTCGCGTCGCCGTGCGATTGCGCAACCTCCACTTCATCGCGGCCGCAGTACAGCGTCAGCGGTTTGCCAGGGAAACGCCGTCGCAATGCGGCCAGCACGCTGCGCCCTTCGCGGCCGTAACCCCATACGGCAACGTCGGCGTGCTCAAGCTCCGCGAATCGCATCGAGCGCCCCCGCGAAGTGCGCGGGCACGCCATGTTCGCCCGTCGGTTCAAGCCATGGCTGCAACGCCAGTCGCGCCGTGTCGAGTTGCGGCGCGATGTCTTCGCGGAACCGGGCCACCAGCGCATCCTCGCGCCATTCCGGACGCGCGGCCAATGCCGCGAACGCCGCGCGCGCCTCGCTGGCTTCGCCCACGCATTCGAAGGGCTTGTGGTCGCGGTATTCGATCAGGGCATCGAAACCCGCTGCCTGCGCCTCATCGTCCAGCAGGTTGCGGCCAAAGATTTGCAGCAACCTCGGCTTGGGTACGAACGGTGCCAGCGCCAGGAACACGAAGTGGCATTTCGGACATTGGCCGCACCAGCGATCCGCGGGCTTGGGCCCAAGGATCCTGAAATTGCGGTTGCACGACGAGAACGCTTCGAAATACGCGGCGCCGGATTTCGCAAAGGCGCGTGTCACAGCCAGTTCAGAAAACGGCCGCAGCAGAGAGAAATAATCCAGATCGGCAGCGACGTGCGTGCGCAGCCACGCCGCGAACATTTTTTCGAACGCCCAGCCCTTGCTCCACTGGTGATTGACCTGCCGGCCTTCGTATTCCAGCGTCGCCGCCGAAGCCGACCGCTCATTGGCGAACACAATTGCATCGAAGCCATACAGGATGGCCACGCTGGCAAGGATGGCGGAGTTGATCGCGGTGACCGGGATGTGGCCGTTCCACGCACCCATGCGGTTGTAGTCGAACAGCAGCGGCGAAAGTTCGCGTCCGATGTTGAGCATCGGCAGGCCGGTGCGTGCGGCGACGTCCGCGATCAACGGCGATGCCCCGACCCAGGTCGCGGTGGCTTCGATGCCGGCCTTCTTCAATGCTTCGACCACCACCAGCGAATCCTTGCCGCCGCCGATGGGCACCAGGGCGCGCCGTGGCAAATCGAGCCCGATTGCCCCACCGTCATCCCGGCCATGGATTGGCCGGGACCCAGTACCAGGGACGGAAGAAACAGGAAACGCGATCCTGCCACGCAGGTCCAGTCCATTGCGATACGCGAACTCACCCAGCCCGTGCAGGTACAGCGCATCCAGCAGGTCGGCCGTCGCCGCATCCGGCGCAGCAGTTTCCACCTCGATGCGCAGCGGCAAACCGGCCTTGTAATAACTGATGCCCGCGATGAAATGCAGCATGCGCAGCGCCGCGTCGAACGCGGCCTTGCGTGCTTCGGGCAACGCGGGTGCATCGGGAAAGCGGATGCGCTCGACCAGCTCCGGGCCTGCGTCGAACGCATACACCAGCTCCGCCACGCCATCGGCGTAATCGCAGCGCACGAAGCGGAAAGCTTGCGCCTGGCGCGGGTCGGCAAGCGTGCTCATTCAATCACTGCGGTTTCGGCCAATGGCCGCAAATTGTAGTGCGACGCCATGGATTCGCCGTAGGCGCCGGCTTGCGCGATCAACAGCACGTCGCCTTCCTCGCTGCGCGGCAGGCGCCGGTCGGAACCCAGCACGTCGCCTGATTCGCAGATCGGCCCGACCACCTGATACAGCGTGTCGGCCGGCGCGTCGAGCCTGGTCAGGTTCACGATCTCGTGCCAGGCGTCGTACAGCGCGGGGCGGATCAACGCGTGCATGCCCGCGTCGCAACCCAGGTATTCCAGCGCGCCCTTGCGCTTGGTCTGGGTGACGCGCGCCAGCAGCACGCCGGCGTCAGCCACCAGCCAGCGGCCGGGTTCCAGCCACAACTCGTATTGCGGATAGGCACGCTTCACTTCCGCGAGTGCGGCGTCCACGGCACCCAAGTCGAGTTCCGCTTCGCCCGGATGCGACGGAACACCCAGCCCGCCGCCGAGATTGAGGATGCCCACGTTGCCGATCCGTTCGGCAAGACTCGCGAGCTGCGCGCACACACTCGACCAATGCGCCACATCCAGGATGCCGGAGCCGAGGTGCGCGTGCAGCCCGATGATGCGCACGTCCTGGGCGCGCGCCAATTCCAGGAACGCGCCGAGTTGATCCAGCGGCAAGCCGAATTTGCTGGTGACGCCGCCGGTGCGAACCTTGTCGTGATGGCCGAACCCGCGGCCAAGATCCACCCGCAGCATCACCTCGCGCCCGGCGAACAAACCCGGCCATCGCTGCAGGGGATGCAGCGCGTCCAGCGTCATGGCGATGCCGCGTTGCAGCCCTTGGGCGTAATCCGCGCGTGGGGCGAAATTCGGCGTGAACAGGCGCGGCGATTCGCGCGTCTCGCTGATAGCATCCACGGCGTCCAGTTCACCCGGCGACACGCATTCGAACCCCAGGCCCTCCTGCGCCAGCGTGCGCAAGATGGCGGGATGCGGATTGGCCTTGATGGCGTAATACAACCGGTCGACCGATTGCAGTGCGCGCAACGCGCGTGCCTGCGCGCGCACGGACGGCAAGTGGTACACGTAACGCGGCGTTGCGAACTCTTCCCCTCTCCCTCCGGGAGAGGGGAGATTTCCAGCGAGAGCAAGCAGCGTGGCTCGTTGATCACGCCACCACGGCGCGCGCACGCGCTTCGCGCCTTCGCCGTACAGTTCCTGCCAACTCGGCCCGAACAACGCCGAGTCATCGGTGCGCAGCGCGCCGGCGCGAACCAGCAGCTCATGCAGGCGCGGCAGCAACCCGTCCAGCATGGCCTCGTCCACCACGAAGGTCAGGTTGAGGTTGTTGGACGATTGCGAAATCAGGTGCACGCGTTCGCGCCCGAATTCGGCCAACACGCCGGACAGCCGATGCAACATCGAGCGCATGCCGCGGCCGACCAACGTAACGGCCGCGCAGGGCGCGATCACCTTCACCCGGCACACCTTGGCGAGGTCGGCCGCCAGCGCCGCGACCACGTCTGAATCGAGCAGGTTTTCGGTGGGATCGAGCGACACGGTGACGTTGGTTTCGGCCGAGCCGATCAGGTCCACCGACAGGCCGTGCTGCTTGAAC
>JAGWZT010000210.1 GCA_018971925.1 Lysobacteraceae bacterium
TCCATCGCGATGAACCACTGCGGCGTGGTGCGGAACGCGATCGGGGTGTGGTGGCGCCAGCAATGCGGATAGCTGTGGGTGATCTTGTGCGCCGCCAGCAGCACGCCGCGCTGACGCAGCAAGTCGATGATCGCGTCATTGGCCTTCCAGATGTGCTGGCCTTCGAAGATCGGTGTGCCCGGCAGGTACACGCCGTTCGGCCCAACCGGATTCAGCACATTGGCTGGGGTCGCGGCGACGATGCCGTATTTCTGGCCGACCGTGAAGTCGTCTGCACCGTGTCCGGGCGCGGTGTGCACCGCGCCCGTGCCATCTTCGGCCGAAACATGGTCGCCGAGGATCAGCGGGACTTCGCGATCGTAGAACGGGTGCTTGAGCTTCAGGTTTTCGAGCAACGCGCCCTTCGCGCGCCCGAGTACCTTGGCCTCGCCGACGCCATAACGCGTCAGCGCCTTGTCCACGAGGGCTTCGGCGAGCACCAGCAAACGGCGCTTGCCGTCACGCGCCGGGCCTTCGACCAGCACGTAATCCAGTTCCGGACCCAGCGTCACCGCCATGCTGGCCGGCAACGTCCACGGCGTGGTGGTCCAGATCGGCACGGAGACCATTGTCGTGTCGTCATCGATGGTCGCGCCGAACCGGGCAGCCAGCACTTTCGGGTCGAGCGCGTCATAGGCGACGTCGATCGCCGGCGACTGCTTGTCCTGGTATTCGATCTCGGCTTCGGCCAGCGCGGAGCCGCAATCGAAGCACCAGTGCACCGGCTTGAAGCCTCGCGTGACGTGGCCGTTCGCGTACACGCCCGCGAGCGCGCGCAGGATGTCGGCCTCGTACTTGAAGTCCATCGTGCGGTACGGGTGTTCCCAATCCCCGAGGACGCCGAGCCGCTTGAAATCCGCGCGCTGCAAGTCGATCTGCTGGGCGGCATAGTCGCGGCAGTGCTGGCGGAAACTTTCCACGTCGATCTTGTGGCCAACCTTGCCGTACTTCTTCTCGACCGCGATCTCGATCGGCAGGCCGTGGCAATCCCAGCCCGGCACGTACGGCGAGCGGAAGCCCGCCATCAACTTCGAACGCACCACGATGTCCTTCAGGATCTTGTTGACCGCATGGCCGAGGTGGATCTTGCCGTTCGCATAGGGCGGACCATCGTGCAGGATGAAAGCGTGCGCGCGCTTGCCGGTGCGCTTTTGCAGCTCGGCATAACGTTGCGTGCTTTCCCAGTCGGCCAGCATCGCGGGTTCGCGCCTGGCCAGGTCGGCCTTCATCGCGAACGCGGTCTGCGGAAGGTTGATGGTTTGCTTGTAGTCGCGGCTCACGCGATGGCTCCGGAAAAATCGGGTGTGTCGGCAAGAATGCGCCGCGCTTCCGCGGCATCCCGATCCATCTGCGCGCGCAGCGCATCCAGACCGGCGAATTTCTGCTCGTCGCGCAACTTGGCGACGAACTCGACCTCGATGCGCCGGCCGTAGAGATCGCCGTCGAAATCGAACAGGTGGGCTTCCAATAATGGCTCGCCGCCACCTGCAATCGTGGGGCGCACGCCCAGGCTGGCCACGCCCGGCCACCCCTTGTCCCCGGCGCGTACGCGTACCGCGAAGATGCCGGACACCGGCGACACGCGCTTGCCCAGCCGGATGTTCGCGGTGGGATAGCCGAGCTTGTGGCCCATGCGCTGACCGCGCACCACGCGGCCGCCGATGCTGAAGCGGCGGCCCAGCAATTCGGCCGCATGCGCGAAATCGCCGGACGCCAACGCGCCGCGCACGCGCGAAGCCGACACGCGTTCGCCGTCGCCGTTCGAAACCGCATCCAGCACACGCACTTCGTAACCACCTTCGCCCTGCATGGCTTCGAGGAGTGCCACGTCGCCCACGCGGTTGTGGCCGAAACGGAAATCGGCGCCCACCCAGATTTCGCGCGCACCCATCCGCGCGACCAGCACGTCGCGCACGAAATCTTCCGCGCTCATGCCCACCAGCGCAGCGTCGAAGCGCAACAGCAACAATGTCTCGACGCCCGCTTCCGCGAACCCGCACAACTTTTCTCGCACCGACGAAAGCCGCTTCAAGGGCGCGGGCGAAAAATAACTGCGCGGCAAGGGCTCGAAAGTCACCGCCGCCGCGACGAGGGCGTGCTTCGCCGCGCGTTCGCGCACCCTCGCAAGCAACGCGGCGTGGCCGCGATGCAGGCCGTCGAACGCGCCGATCGCGAGCACGCTGCCGTCCGGAGCCAGGCACGGCCCCGCGATGTCACGATGGATCTTGAGCATCAGAAAAGTATATTGGAGCGGGCTTTTGTGAAAAGTCAGGCCACGGAGCCCTTGGCCATGGAAGGCGGCTCTAAGGCCGTTCTGGTGCTTCGACTGTCGATTTTTTCCATTCTCGCACTGCCGGCCGGCAAAGCAGCGATCAGGGATGATCGCAATCAATCACAACACAACCGCTCGCATCGACGCGCGCCAGAAGGTCGCGTACAAGGCCATGCCCCGGCACCTCGAAATCGGGCGCGACGTCAGCCAGCGGCAGCAGCACGAACGCGCGCTCGTGCAGGCCGGGATGCGGCACCACAAGATCGGGTTCGTTGATGGCCCGGTCGCCGTACAGCAGCAGGTCGAGATCGAGGGTTCGCGGGCCGTTGCGTGCCCCGCGCACGCGGCCTGCGCTGGCTTCGATGGCAAGCAGCGCGTCGAGCAGTTCGCGCGGCGCCAGCGTCGTATCCAGCCGTGCCGCGGCGTTGACGAAATCAGGTTGATCGACCACACCCCACGGCGGCGTGCGATACAACCGTGAACGCGCGCGCAGGATAGTGTGCGGCAGCGCCGCGAGCGCCGCGAATCCGCGCCCCACCTGCACGCACGGATCACCGAGATTGCTTCCCAATGCCACGCAGGCGGTGACGGTTTCAGCCATGCGTCATTCCGGCGAATCGGATTCCGGCACTGCGGCCTTCCGCCGCCGGCCGCCGCGACGGCGGCGGCGCCCGCTGCCGGCGGGTTTCTCATCCGTGGCGGCGGTGGCCGTTTTGGGTGCCAGCTGCTCGGAAACCCGATCGGGCGGCAACGTCTGGATTTCCGTCCACCACGCACCGGACTCGCGCAGCGCGTCCGACTCGCCGGCGCGCAACAGCAGGAAATCGTAGGCGGCGCGAAAGCGCGGGTGCGCCATCAGGCGGAACACGCGCTTGCGGGTGCGTTCGGCGAACCGGGGCTGCAGCGCCCAGATGTCCTCGATGGTGTAGCCGAAACGGCGCGGGATGGCCACGCGCTTGCCCTGTTCGGCCATCACCCGGTGCGCGGCGCGCTGCCACGCCAGCGACTGCACCGTACCCTCCGCGTGTAACTTCGCCGCCAGCGCCGCCACTTCGCCCCAGAGCAGCACCGCGAACAGGAACGCCGGGGTCACCGGACGACCGTCGGCGACGCGGGCGTCGGTTCCGGCGAGACCACGCTCGATCAGGGCCAGCAGCGCGCCGGATTCGTCCTGTGCCAACGCGCGCACCGTGCCGGGAAACAGATGCCGCAGCAGGCCGTACTTCACCAGCATGCGGAAACTCGCAAGGCCGTAACCCGCGAGAAACATCTTCTGACATTCGTCGAAAAGCCGTGCGGACGGAGCATCCGCCAGCAAATGTCCAAGTTCGTGCAGTGGCGCCGCAGCTTCCGCATCGATCACGAAATCCAGCTTCGCCGCCAGCCGCGCCGCGCGCAGCATGCGCACCGGATCTTCGCGATAGCGTGTGGCCGGGTCGCCGATCAGGCGCAGGCGCTTCTGTTCGAGATCCGCGATGCCGCCGACGTAATCGATCACGCTGAAATCGGCGATGTCGTAGTACAACGCGTTGACGCGAAAATCGCGGCGCAGCGCATCTTCCTCGATGCTGCCCCAGACGTTGTCGCGCAGGATGCGCCCGTCGACCACATGGCGATCCTCGCCAGCATCGCCTTCGCCGGTGCCACGGAACGTCGCGACTTCGACGATCTCGGGCCCGAAGATCACGTGCGCCAACCGGAACCGCCGCCCGATCAGCCGGCAGTTGCGAAACAGTTTCCTGACGTCCTCGGGCGTGGCGTCGGTGGCCACGTCGAAGTCCTTGGGTTGGCGCCCCAGCAACAGGTCGCGCACCGCACCGCCCACCAGGCACGCACGAAACCCCGCGTCCTTGAGCCCGTACAACACCTTCAACGCACCACGGCTGATCTGCTTGCGGGACACGTTGTGTTGCGCGCGCGGTATGACGCGCGGCACGGGCTGGACATGGCCGGGGGTGGGCGAATCGGAACTCAACTGGAAACTTCCGTGCGAAGGGCATGCCGCGAATGCGCGGCACGAAGTTCGCTATACTAGCGCGCTGCGCGGCGCCACGCTCCCTTCGTCTAGTGGCCCAGGACATCGCCCTCTCACGGCGGTAACGCGGGTTCGAGTCCCGCAGGGAGCGCCAGTATTGGTGCAATCGTCCATGATTGCCGCTCTATCAATCATCAGGCAAGAGTCGAGCGAATCCGCATCGTGTCAGACCACCTCGGGCATCCCTGCCCTGCAGATGTTTTTGCGATCATCCCTTATCGCCCCTTCGCTCGGTCATTGCGCCAACGCCATAGAGTTTCGCGATTTGCGAGACCAGAACGGCCATCCATGGCCTG
>JAGWZT010000211.1 GCA_018971925.1 Lysobacteraceae bacterium
GTGAACAGCTTGAACCAATGGATCAAGGCTTCCATCGATTCCTTCATGTCCTCGCGCCTGGGTGGCGCGACCTTGTAGTTCTCGATCATCACCGGGCCAGGATTCTTCTTCAGCCAATCCACGCACTGGCGGATGATCAAGGCCGACTGGCGCATCTCGGCCACGCGCACCAGGTAGCGGTCGTAGCAATCGCCGTGGGCGCCGACCGGGATGTCGAAATCGACTTCGGCGTACTTCGCATACGGCTGCTTCTTGCGCAGGTCCCATTCGATGCCGGACGCGCGCAGCATCGGCCCGGTCATGCCGAGCGCATACGCCTGTTCCGGAGTGACGATGCCGATGTCGACGGTGCGCTGCTTCCAGATGCGGTTGTCAGTCAAGAGTTCTTCGTACTCATCGACCTTGTGCTGGAAGTCGGCGCTGAACGCGTCCAGGAAATCCAGCATCGAACCTTCGCGCCACGCGTTCATGCGCTTAAGGTCCTTGCCCTTGTGCCACGGCGATTCCTTGTACTGGATCATCTTGCCGGGCAGGTCGCGGTACACGCCGCCGGGGCGATAGTACGTGGCGTGCATGCGCGTGCCCGACACCGCCTCGTAGCAATCCATCAGTTCTTCGCGTTCGCGGAACGCGTACAGGAACACCGCCATCGCGCCGAGGTCGAGCGCGTTGGACCCGATCCACATCAGATGATTGAGGATGCGGGTGACCTCGTCGAACAGCGTGCGGATCCACTGCGCGCGCTCGGGCGGCGTGATGCCCACCAGCTGCTCGATCGCGCGCACGTAGGCGTGCTCGTTGCACATCATCGACACGTAGTCGAGGCGGTCCATGTAGCCGATCGAATGGTTGAACGGCTTGGATTCGGCCAGCTTCTCGGTGCCGCGGTGCAGCAGCCCGATGTGCGGATCGATGCGCAGGATGGTTTCGCCTTCCATCTCCATCACCAGGCGCAGCACGCCGTGCGCGGCCGGATGCTGCGGACCGAAATTCATCGTGTAGCTGCGGATTTCGCCGGCTTTGTCGGTCGTGTCGGCCACGTCAGTTGTCCTTCCAGTCGTCGGCGGCTTCCTCGCGCGAAGTCGGCCAGCGCGAGTCCTCGCGCACCACGCGCGCCACGGTCACGCGCGGCGTCACCGAGGTGACCGGTTCGTACACCACGCGCCGGGCTTCCGGGTCATAACGCACTTCGACATTGCCGATCAGCGGAAAATCCTTGCGGAACGGATGCCCGACGAAACCGTAGTCGGTAAGGATCCGGCGCAGGTCGGGATGGCCTTCGTAGACCATCCCATACAGGTCGAACGACTCGCGCTCGTACCAGTTCGCGGATGGCCACACACCGGTGAGCGTCGGCAATACCGGCAACGCATCTTCCGGCGCGAAGCAGCGCACGCGCAGGCGGATGTTGTATTCATAGGAAAGCAGGTGCACCACCGAAGCGAAGCGGCGCAGGAACTGCGGATGCCGCGGCCGGTTGTCCCAGCCGAAGCGGCCCTGCACGTTGTCGCCCTGCACGCCACGGCCGAAGCCTTGGCTGGTGGCGGTGTCGGAAGTCGCCCACTCGTCCTCGCCGAAGGAGAGGAAATCCACGCCGCACAGATCGGTCAATTGCGCGAAACGGAAATCGGCTTCATCGCGCAGCGCGGTGCAGACCTCGATCAGGTGCGCCGGCGTGACCTCGATCGCCGCTTGCGCATGCGAGACGCCGACGTTGTCGATTTTTTCACCGAAGCGTGCACGCAGGCGGTCGGTCAGTTGTTCGGGGGCGGTTTGGGCCATGAGCGGTCAGCGCGCGATCGTGTTGGTGCGGCGGATCTTCTTCTGCAATTGCAGAATCCCGTAAACCAGCGCCTCGGCGGTCGGCGGACAGCCCGGTACGTACACGTCCACCGGCACGATGCGGTCGCAGCCGCGCACCACCGAATACGAATAGTGGTAGTAGCCGCCGCCATTCGCGCAGGAGCCCATCGAAATCACCCACTTCGGGTCGGGCATCTGGTCGTACACCTTGCGCAGCGCCGGCGCCATCTTGTTGACCAGCGTGCCGGCCACGATCATCACGTCGGATTGGCGCGGCGAGGGACGGAAGATCACGCCGTAGCGATCCAGGTCAAGCCGCGAAGCGCCCGCGTGCATCATCTCCACCGCGCAACACGCGAGGCCGAACGTCATCGGCCACATCGAGCCGGTGCGCGCCCAATTGAACAGCGCATCCACGGTGGTGACGCCGAAGCCGCGCTGCACGATCGGATTGTCGGCTTCCGGGCGCAGGATATCGTCCACTTTCCCGATCGGCACCGGGTTGTGCATCGACTTGTCGATGGCGGAGATCAGTCCCATTCGAGCGCGCCTTTCTTCCAGATGTAGATGTAGCCAACGACAAGCAGCAGCAGGAACGTGAACATCTCGATCAACGCGACGATGCCGATCTTCGAGAACACCGTCGCCCACGGAAACAGGAACGCGATTTCCAGATCGAACAGGATGAACAGGATCGCGATGAGGTAGTAGCGCACGTCGAACTTCATGCGCGCGCCCTCGAAAGCCTCGAAGCCGCACTCGTAGGGCGATTCCTTTTCGGCGGTCGGATGGCGCGGACCGGCGATCCAGCCGACGATGATCAGCGCGACGCCGATGCCGCCGGCGACGCACAGGAACAGGAGGATGGGCCAGTAGTTCTCAAGCATGAGGATCGTCCGCGTTAGCTTTGGGATTTTCGCACGCGCTGGCGCGAGCCGCAATCGCGGGGAACGCATCGTGCGGCAATCAACCGTCACACGGGTTTCACGCATCCCCATGTTTACGGAACCGCAATAAAAAACGCGCGGTGCGAATGCATCGCAACCGCGCGTCGTCAGAATGGTGCCCAAGGGGGGACTCGAACCCCCACGGAGTTACCCGCTACCACCTCAAGGTAGTGCGTCTACCAATTCCGCCACCTGGGCAAGGAGGTTCAAACTCGTCCCTGAGAAACACCCGGCACATCCCTGTGCCGGACTATTCACAAAAGCATCAATCAATGCGAACCGGCCGGTGCGCTGCTGGCCGGTGCGGATGCCGCGGGTGCTGACGACTTGACCGGCGCCGCGGGGACTTCGGCCGGGGCCGAGGTTGGGGCCGCCGGCACTTCGGAATGCGGCTGCGTCGCGGCCGGCATACCGAATGCGGGCGCGCTGGCCGCAGGTGCACTTGCCGCGGGCGTGGAACCCGCGGGTGCCGAAGTGCCGGCGCCGGCCATCACGCCGAGCGTTTGCTGCGCGCTCGGGGTCACGCCGTGATGGCTGAGGTAAATGCCCATGCCGAGGGTGAGCAGGAAGAAGATCGTGGCCAGCGCCGCGGTGGTGCGGGTCAGGAAGCTGGCCGCACCTCGCGCACCGAACACGGTGCCGGACGCACCGCCGCCGAAGCTGGCACCCGCGTTGGCGCCATCGCCGCGCTGCATCAGGATCAGCACGATCATCGCCGCGGCGATGAGCACGTAGAAGACGCTGAAAATCGTGAACAGCATGTGTGGTTCCCGTGCGCAGCAGGCGTCAGCCCGCCGCCGCACAAATCGAAAGAAAATCGGTGGCCTGCAGGGCCGCGCCACCAATCAGGCCGCCATCGATGTCGGCTTGCGCGAACAACTCGGCGGCATTGCCGGGTTTGACGCTGCCGCCGTAAACGATGCGGGTCGAACCGGCAATTCTAGCATCGTCGCTGGCGAGCTGGCTACGCAGGAGCGCGTGAACCTCCTGCGCCTGGGCAGGGCTGGCCGTGCGACCGGTGCCGATCGCCCAGACCGGCTCGTAGGCGACCACGATGCGCTCGAACGCCACGATGCCGCAATGCGCGATCACGGCACCCAACTGGCGCGACACCACTTCCGCCATGCGGCCGCCATCCCGTTCGTCCAGGGTTTCGCCCACGCACAGCACCGGCGTCAACCCGTGCGTCAACGCCTGCGCGACCTTGGCCGCGACCTGCCCGTCCGATTCATGATGGTACTGGCGGCGTTCGGAATGCCCGGCCAGCACGGTGCCGCAACCGACGTCGCGCAACATCGCCGCCGAAACCTCGCCGGTGAACGCGCCCGATTCGTGCTCGCTCACGTCCTGGCCGCCCACCGCGATGCGCGACCCGGCGCACGCCGCGCAGGCTTCGCGAAGGTATGGGAACGGGGGAAACACCGCGACATCGACGGTATCGGTTTTCGCTTCCACGATTGCACCGACCAGCGCGGATGCCATCGCACGCGAGCCGTGCATCTTCCAGTTGCCACCCACCCATTTGCGGCGCATGGCGCGCTCCATGTTCACTCGGGCCAGCGAGGATAGCCAACGCCGCGGCTTTGCGCCAACCGGCGCCCGCATCCTGCACGTCGATGTGCGATCACCTCTTTCCTGAGGAAGGGTGGAGCGAGGCGAACGCGCGCAGCGCGAGCGCGTCGGCGCCGGGGGGGATGCCGTAGCGCGCCGGAATGAAGCATCATTACAGCTCCAAGAGCCATCCCCCTTGATCCCCCTTCGTTCCGAAGGGGGAAAGCAAACCCGGCAATCCATGACGAACACACCACCTCGCCGCGCCCTCGTCACCGGCGCCTCCGCCGGCATCGGCGCAGAATTCGCGCGGCAACTCGCCGCGCGCGGCCG
>JAGWZT010000212.1 GCA_018971925.1 Lysobacteraceae bacterium
TCGCCGCGATCACATCGTGCACCAACACCTCCAATCCCGCGGTGATGATCGGCGCCGGCCTGTTGGCGCGCAAGGCTACCGAACGCGGGTTGAAGCCGAAGCCGTGGGTCAAGACGTCGCTGGCGCCGGGCTCGAAAGTCGTCACCGATTATCTGGAAGCCACCGGCCTGATGAAGGATCTGCAGGAGCTCGGCTTCTATCTCGTCGGCTACGGCTGCACCACCTGCATCGGCAACTCCGGCCCGCTACCGGAGGACGTCAACAAGCGCGTCACCGACAACGATTTCGCGGTGGCGGCGGTGCTTTCGGGCAACCGCAATTTCGAGGGCCGCATCCACTCCGAAGTGAAGATGAACTACCTCGCTTCGCCGCCGCTTGTGGTGGCGTTCTCGATCGCCGGAACTATCGACATCGATCTGTCGAAACAGCCGCTCGGCAAAGGCAAGGACGGCAAGGACGTCTATCTGAAAGACATCTGGCCGAGCAACAAGGAAATCGCCGACCTGGTCACCAGCTCGGTCACCGCCGGCATGTTCTCGAAGAACTACGCCGACGTATTCAAGGGCAGCGCGGAGTGGAACGCGGTGGAAACGCCGGAAGGCGACCAGTACGCGTGGAACGAGAAATCCACCTACATCAAGAATCCGCCCTACTTCGACGGCATGACGATGGAACTGCCGCGGCACGCGGACATCACCGGCGCTTACTGCATCGGCCTGTTCGGCGACTCCATCACCACCGACCACATCTCGCCCGCCGGCGCGATCAAGAAGGACTCGCCCGCGGGCAAGTACCTGATGGCGCGCGGCGTGCAACCGAAGGATTTCAACTCTTACGGCTCGCGGCGCGGCAACGATGACGTGATGGTGCGCGGCACCTTCGCCAACATCCGCATCAAGAACAAGCTGCTGGACGGTGTCGAGGGCGGTTTCACCATGCACGTACCGACGGGCGAACAGATGTCGATCTACGATGCGGCGATGAAGTACAAGGCGGAAAAGACGCCGCTGATCGTGATCGCCGGCAAGGAATACGGCACCGGCTCGTCGCGCGACTGGGCGGCCAAGGGCACCCTGCTGCTGGGCATCGAAGCGGTCATCGCGGAAAGCTTCGAACGCATCCATCGCTCCAACCTCGTTGGCATGGGCGTGTTGCCGTTGCAGTTCAAGGGTGGCGAAAATGCGCAGTCACTCGGACTGACCGGCAAGGAAACCTTCGCGATTACCGGCTTCGACGGCGGCGATTCGAAGATGGCTCACGTCGTCGCGACCGCGACGGACGGCAAGAAGGCCGAATTCGACGTGCGCGTGATGCTGTTGACGCCCAAGGAGCGCGACTTCTACAAGCACGGCGGCATCCTGCAATACGTGCTGCGCGATCTGGCGAAGAAGGCGGCGTAGGCGCGCGCCTGATCTGGTGCTGCCTGCAGTCCACGGGCAGCACCCAAGGGCCTTCCCCTGAGGACGGCGTTTCCGTTGCGCTACAGCGGCGTCATCCGTCGTCCGGCGGGTTGGCTTTTCCCGGCAGAATTGTGGACGGCCGTGCAGCGCCGCCCCGCAGCCTCGCCCTGGCGTCCGGGTTTCAGCGGACTTCTGCGGTGCTGCTCGTGAACCGCGTCGCGGATGGTTTCATAGTTGACCAGATGTTCCCGCAACCACGCGAGCGACTGCGCACCGAACAACGCTTGCGACTTGCCGCTCACGCTTTTCACGATGCCGGTGATGGCAGAGGTTTTCCATGGCTCCGCCTGCGCATCCGCGACCTCACAGCCCGGGTGCGCCAAAAGCGGCTTGCCCGGGTCGAGCACCAGAAAATCGCGCAGCATTTGCCACTCATTTTCCGTATCGCCGATCAAGTCCTCGATGCACAGCAAGTGATGACGAGCCGCTCCCATCCGGGCCAAGTGCATTTCCATTGCGTGATTCCAGCGCCGCGCCCAGCGCACCATGCCCCCACTGAATGCCCGCGTTTCCAGCTGCATGTCGGCGTCCCTGACCGAGGCGACCACATCCACGCCGTTGCGCAGGACGTGCACGAACTGCACGTCTGGGATGCAATCCGCGATTTCGTCGAGGAACAGCAGGTGGTTAGGCGTCTTCTCCACCCAATGAATTCGCTGCTGCCTGCCCGCTGCGTCATCGAGCATCGTCGCGTACCGGCGCGCGCAGGCGGTCCACCTGCGCGGCATCGGACCACGGCGCCGCGGTGCGTGGACCCGCTCAAGCTCATGCAGTCGCCGCCGGCCCCAGGACTGCGCCATCCCGGCGCGGTGGTACCAGCGCCGTGTCGAACGCGCTTCGCGATCACCCCAACGCACCTGTGCGTCGCCCAACAAGGACTCGAAGAAATAGGTTTCGCGCAGCGAGAACACGTCGGGATGACGGGCGATCATCGCCTGCACGAGCGTGGTGCCTGAACGCGGGCATCCGACCACGAAAATTCGCCGCATCTTCTCTCCAGGCGTTGCGATCCCCTGAACAACGCGCAACGGAGCGTTTGGTTGACCGTCGACTTCGAATCTACCCCTTACCCTCCCAACGCGCGCTGTAGCAGCGCCAATGGCTCCCTTCCAGGCGCCACGCGGTGGTCATTGCGTAGATCACCGACTGGTCCGGCAGCAGGTCGCCGGGCCTGCCGCCGGTCAGCACCAGGTTGAACGTCGCGACGATGCGATCGCCCTTGTGCTCGAATGAAACGGGGCCGATCAGTACACCGGTCTTGTCCTGGCGCAGTGCGCGCACGGCCAGCAACTGGCGCAACCCATGGCGATCCAGTTCACCGTCATTCCCGCTGAAGTCGTCGCTGACGACCGCGAGCATCCCGTGCGTGTCATTGGCACGCGCGGCCGTGGCCGCGGCATCGATGGCTTGGCGGATCTGCTGCTCGGCCGGTGCACGATGGCAGGCCGCGAGCACCAGCGCCGCAAGCACCACAATGAGGACACCAACGAGACGCACCGCCGGCGCGCGCCACACCAACTTGGATTGCATGTCTGCCATCGGTCCCACCCCGGTTGAGTGCCGCAATGCAGCTTGCCGCTCCCGCGCCTATCGTGCTCCAATGCCGTAAGCATGCGCAACTCGACAGGAGGGACAGCCATGACCGATCCACGCCCCTGGCTTGAGCATTACCCGCCGGGTGTGCCGGCCGAAATCGATGCCAATGTCTTTCCATCGATCATCGCGATGTTCGAGCAAGCCTGTACGCGGCATCCGCGACGCCCGGCGTATTCGAGCTTCGGTACCACGCAGACCTGGGCGGAACTGGATCGCCAGAGCGCGGCGTTCGCGGCGTTTCTCGCGAACGAGTGGAAGCTCGGCAAAGGCGACCGCCTTGCGATCATGCTGCCGAACCTGTTGCAGTATCCGATCGCGCTGTTCGGTGCACTGCGCGCGGGCCTGACCGTCGTCAATGTCAACCCACTCTACACCGCACGCGAGCTGCAGCATCAGCTGGAAGACTCGGGTGCGAAAAGCATCGTGGTATTGGAGAATTTCGCGGCGACATTGCAGGAAACCATCGGCAAGACGCACGTACAGCAGGTCATCGTCACCTCGATCGGCGATCAGCTCGGTTTCCCCAAAGGCCCGTTGATCAGCTTCGCGGTGAAGCACATCAAGAAGATGGTGCCGCGCTGGTCGCTGCCGGGGCACCTTTGCTTCGGCGACGTGCTGCGCAAGGGCGCCGGCCTGCAAGCGCCGAAGGTGCAACTCGGCCACGAAGACATCGCGTTCCTGCAATACACCGGGGGCACCACCGGGGTCGCCAAGGGCGCAATGCTCACGCACGGCAACATGGTCGCGAATACGTTGCAGCTTGCCGCATGGGTAGGCGAACTGTTCACGCAGGGGGAAGAGCAGATCATCACGGCGCTGCCGCTGTATCACATCTTTTCGCTGACGGTGAACGCGATCCTGATGACGTATTTCGGCGGCGAGAACGTGCTGATCACCAACCCGCGCGACATCCCGGCGTTCATCAAGACGCTGAAGAAGTCGCGCTGGAGTGCGATCACCGGCGTCAACACGCTCTATAACGCCCTGCTCAACCATCCGGATTTCGCGCAGGTCGATTGCTCGCGGGTGAAATTCGCGCTCGCGGGCGGCATGGCGGTGCAGCGCGCGGTCGCCGAGCGCTGGAAGAAGGCAACGGGCATTCCGTTGATAGAAGGCTATGGGCTGACCGAGACTTCACCGGTTGCCACGGCCAACCCGCTGACCATCAAGGAATACACGGGCTCGATCGGCATGCCGCTGCCGTCGACCGACATTGCACTGCGTGATGATGACAATCGCGAGGCCGGCACCGGCCAGCCGGGTGAACTTTGCGTGCGCGGCCCGCAAGTGATGAAGGGCTACTGGAACCGCCCCGAGGAAACCGCCAAGGTAATGGACGCCGACGGCTGGCTGCGCACCGGCGATATCGCGCGCATGGACGAAAACGGACTCTTCTTCATCGTCGACCGCAAGAAGGACATGATCCTGGTCTCCGGTTTCAACGTGTACCCCAACGAAATCGAGGACGTGGTCGCGCAGCACCCCGGCGTACTGGAAGTCGCCGCGATCGGTGTGCCCGACGAGCATTCCGG
>JAGWZT010000213.1 GCA_018971925.1 Lysobacteraceae bacterium
CCGGGCCGCGGCGTCCGATTGCGGCGGAAGTGCCAAGGCGTGGGGCGGAATCACGCTCGCGCTCATGCATCGCCGCCACGACTGTGCGTCGCCGCGCGTCCGGAACGACTGTTCGGAGCATGCGATGAAATTCCGCGTCTTTCTGCTTCCCTGCCTGCTCGTGCTCGCGCCCTTCGCGCACGCCGGTGTCCAGGCCAAAACCGATCCGAGCTTCCTGCTGACCGCGACGGCGAAGGATTTCGACGCGTACTTTCCGTCCTATCTCGCCAACGGCTACTTCTCGACCATGACTTCGGTGCGCGGCACCGAACCGGACCGGGCGTACATGGTCGCCTTCATGGATTACACGAAAGGCGACATTTCGCGGCCCGCCGCGATTCCGGGCTGGAGCGAGATCGACTACAACCCCGGCACGGGCTGGATGAATTCAACGCGTCTCGATCCTGAGATCTTCTCAGGCTACTCGCAAACCCTGAACATGCACGACGGTACGCTCACCACGCATTACCGCTTCGCGTACGTCAAGAATCCGACCGACGTGAAGGTAGTCACCTTCGTCAGCCAGGCCGATCCGCATCTCGCGGCCACGCGCATTTCGATCACGCCGCAATTCGACGGCAAGGTGCAGCTGAAGTTTCCGTTCCGCTTGTGGACGGGCCACCAGCCGCGCTTTCCGATCGACAGCATGACCGGCGACGAGATGATCGATGCGGTGATCGCGAGCGGGCAGAACTTGAACGACAAGCCGGTGCCGACACCCGATCGCGCGCCGGTGTGGTATCCGGGCACCACGCTCGTCACCGATGATGGAGGCGATGCAAAGCAACTGACGCTGTGGCTCGACGGCCAGGCGGTGAACGGTTTGAAAATGGCCGAAGCTGCGGCCATCGAGTTGCCGGCCGGATTGAAAATTGAAAGCGTGAAGCTCGTGAAAACCTCCGACAAATTGTCGCTGGACATCATTGCCGAAGTGCACAAGGGGGAGAGCTACACCTTCACCAAATACATCGCGGCATCGCGACAGGATTGGGGTGGCGATGCCAAGGCCGACCTTGCGTTTGCAACGAAGGCGCGCAGCACGGGCTTCGACAAACTGCTCGCCCGCCACGTAGCCGTCTGGCACGACCTGTGGAAAGCCGACATCGTCGTCGATCACGACGAAGCGGTGCAGCGCGCGCTGCATTCGGACCTTTACTACATCCTGTCCAACACCACGGTCGGCACCGCGTGGGCGATGGGTGCCTGCGCGCTGACGCCGAACTACGCCGGCCACGTGTTCTGGGATTCCGATTCCTGGGTGTTCCCGGCGTTGCTTTTGTTGCATCCCGAACGCGCCAAGTCGATCGTGATGTTCCGCCATCGCACCATGCAGGGTGCTCACGAACGCGCCGTGCAGTACGGCGTGCAGGGCCTGATGTATCCGTGGGAATCGGATCCGCAGAAAGGCACCGACGTTACGCCGCATTTCGCCTACGGCGTTTATCGCGAGATCCATGTAAACGCCGATATCGCGATCGCGCAATGGCAGTACTACCTCGCGACCGGCGATCGCGAGTGGCTGAAGCAATACGGCTGGCCCGTAATAGAGGGTATCGCGGCGTTCTGGAAAAGCCGCGTCACGTACGACAGAGCGAAGGACCGCTATGAAATCCTGCACGTCACCTCGCCCGACGAAGCCTATGACGACGTGCCGAACGATTCGTTCACCAATGCCGCGGCGCGCAAGGCGCTGGAGATCGCGACGAAAGCGGCGGAGCTGATCGGCGTGAAACCCGATCCGAAGTGGTCTGAAATTGCGTCGAAGATGTACATCCCGTTCGATGAAAGGGCACGGCGCCACTATGACTTCGATCCATCGGTGCCGCACGACAAGATCACCTGGATGGGTTCGTCGCTGGCATGGCTGATGTACCCGAACCTCGACCTGCCGATGTCGCCTTTGGTGCGGCGCAACGACTTCGAGTTCCAGTTGCAGGCTCTGAAGACCCATGGCGACAATCCCAACGAAATGATGATGGTGATGCTCACCGTGGGTGCCGCCGAACTGGGCGATGCGCAAGCCGTGGGCAAGTGGATCAACCGCAACCTGGTCGGGTTCCTGAAACCGCCGTTCAACGTCCGCACCGAAACCGCGACCAACAACGCCGGTTACATCCTTGCGACCTCGGCGGGCTTCATTCAGAGCTTCATCTACGGTCTGAGCGGCCTGCGCATCGACGACAAGGGGCTGGATCAGGAATACGCGCCCATCCTTCCCCCGGGCTGGAAATCAGTGACGTTGAAGGGCATCACCTTCCGCGGCAAACACTATGACATCACGATTGGCCGCGGCGCGAACGGAAAAACGGGATTGACCCGCAAGGAGCTTTGAAGCGGTGTCGCGCTCGCATCAAACCACCATGGGTTCACCGGCATGCTGCGCCCGGGTGTTCTCGAAACCAGCCCGCAGGTACTCCGGTTTTTTGATCCTGCTGTCGCTCGCTTGCTTTGCGCCCGCGATCAAAGCCGCCACGGATTCGAGTTTTCTGCTCACCGCGACCGCGAAGGATTTCGAAACTTATTTCCCGGGCCAACTTGCCAACGGTTATCTCTCGACCTTCACCTCACCGCGAGGTACCGAAAGCAACCTGTCGTACCTCGTCGCATTCATGGATTACGGCAGGGACGATATTGCGCGGCCCGCTGCGATTCCCGGCTGGAGCGGCATCGACTACCGCACGGGTTCATCCGGCGCATGGTTGGATCTGGCGCCGCTGGGGCCTTCGACATTCCAAGACTACAAGCAGGCCCTGAACCTGCACGATGCCACGCTGACGACGCGTTACAGCTATGTAGATCAAAACAAGGCGACGCAAATCGAAGTCATCAGCTTCGTGAGCGAAGCGTCGCCGCACCTCGCGGCCGTCCGCTTCACCATCACGCCGGAATTCGATGGCGTGGTGGAACTTTCGTTTCCGCTGGCGCTGTGGGCGCCTTACCAGCCGCGTCTGCCGCTGACGAAGCTGCCGGGTGACACGGGCCTCACAGGCGACCGGTTCCGTCAGGCACTCGAAGCGCACGGGCTGGGGTTGAAAGCACACCCACCGGCCACCGCGGATCGCGCGGCCATCTGGTACCACGGGGACACGCGGATACTGGATGCCGATGGCGACACGTCGAATCTGACGTTGCGGTTGGATGGGCGCGCGACGAACGGCAAACGGATGGGCGAGGCCGTGGCGATGCAACTGCCGAAAGGCGTCCAGCCGGTCGAAACAAGGCTGGATCGCAGCGACTACCGTTTGTCGCTCGACATGCGCATCAAGGTGAGCAAGGGCAAGACCTACGCCTTCACCAAGTACGTCGCGGTGTCGCGCGAAGGCTGGGGGGATGATGCCAAGGCCGATCTTGCGCTGGCCGAAGCGGCGCGCGCGCACGGATTCGAGGCGATGCTCGATGCGCAGCGCGCAGCATGGACGAAGTTGTGGCGATCGGACATTCGCATCGACGGCGATCCGCGGGCTCAGCTCGCCGTGCATTCCGACCTTTACTACCTGCTTGCCAACGTCGCGCCCGACACGACGTGGGGCGCAGGAGCCTGCGGAATCACCACCGGTTACGCGGGCCATGTGTTCTGGGACAGCGATTCCTGGATCTTTCCGGCATTGTTGTTGTTGCATCCGCAACATGCGCGATCGGTCGTGATGTTCCGCGACCGCACCTTGCCCGCTGCGCGGCAGCGCGCGCGGGGGGCTGGTTACGCGGGTGCCAAGTATCCGTGGGAAGCCGATCCCGAAAAAGGCACCGAGCAAATCATGTTCGCCGCGAACCGGCTGAGTGTCGGCGAGATCCACGTCAATGCCGACATTGCAATCGCGCAGTGGCAGTACTGGCTGGCCACACACGACCTTGAATGGTTGCGCAAGGATGGTTGGCCGGTGATCCGCGATGTCGCCGAGTTCTGGGCCAGCCGCGCGACGTACGATGCGGCGAGGCGGCGCTACGAGATACGCGATGTCGTTTCGGTGGAAGAACCCTATGCGCACGTCGACGACGACACTTTCACCAACGCTTCGGCGGCCAAGGCATTGCGAATCGCGACCGCAGCCGCCGCGTTGGTCGGGGCTAAACCGGATCCGCGCTGGGCGAATATCGCTGTCAAACTCCACATTCCGTTTTCGGATACGGGAGCGCATCACCTCGACTTCGATCTCTCGGCGCCACACGACCCCGGTGACAGCGATCTGACATTCCTGGCGTTTCCGTCGCTCGATCTCGAGATGAGCCCGCAGATCCGTCGTAATGATTACCGGATCAACATCGCACCACTGGAAAAATCCGGACAGACGCCTACCACGATGGGGCTGGCGCCGCTCACGATCGCGGCGGCCGCGCTGGGCAACGAGGCCGGGGCGACGCGCTGGCTGAAACTCAACGATGCTCCGGATATGTTGAAGGCGCCGTTCGACGTGCGAACCGAGACCGTTAAAAACAACACCGGTTATTTCCTCACCGGCTCGGCGGGTTTCGTGCAAAGCCTGATCTACGGGCTCACTGGCTTGCG
>JAGWZT010000214.1 GCA_018971925.1 Lysobacteraceae bacterium
TCCGCACGCCCCGGCTACGTCTACTACCAGCCACGCTGGGAGCAGGACGGCGACCATTGGAGGATGCGCCGCGCCTACTGGGGGCGCGACGAGCACGACGACAACGGTCGCCACCGCGGCTGGTACAAACACCATGGCGATCATGACCAGCAGGGTGACGACGACGATCAGGGTTGATCGTCCGCAAGCCACGACCGAGCCCGGCGCACGTCGCCGGGCTCTTTCGTACCGGAATGCTCTTGCAGGTTGGCGCCGAGCGCAGCGGGGCTCAACGACATTCGACGCCGTTGGGCTTCTCCCGGAACAAGTCCGGGATCAGCCCAACCTGCCGGAGCTGGTCCCGGCCGCCCGCACGTGTTCCTGCCTCAGGCCATAGCCGAACAGCCGTGCGGGAATGTGCCGCACCGCGCGGAAGCCCAGCAGGAAGCGCAGCAATGCCGGCACGCGCGGCGGCTCGCCCGATTGCTCCAGCACGCGCGAGATCAGGCGTTTCTGCATCGCGATCTGCACGCGTTGCACCACTTTGACAGGCCATTCGCGGCGCCGCTGGATCGCGGCCAGCAATGATTCGTCGATCGCACCGCCCGCGAGCAGCGGTTGCGCCAGCGCATTCGCGGCGGCCACGGCATCCTGGATCGCCAGATTGATGCCGACGCCGCCGATCGGCGACATCGCATGCGCGGCATCGCCGATCAACAACAGGCCGGGTTTGTACCAGCGCTCCAGCCGATCGATCTGCACCGACAGCGTGCTGACCTTGTCCCACGCTTCGATGGTGTCGCGGCGATCGGCCAGGAACGGCGCGAGCTGCGCCACGGTTTCACGCAACGCATCGATCGGGTGCGCGCGCAAGCTCGCATCACTGCCCTTGGGCACCAGGAACGCCACTTGCCAGTAGTCGATGCGATTGAGCAACACCATCATGTGGCCGCGATCGACGATGCCGAAAGTGTCCTGCGGGTCGGTTTCGTTGCGCGGCATGCGGAACCACAGCACGTCCATCGGCGCACCGTACTCGCGCGCCTTCAGATTCGCCGACTCGCGCAGCGTCGAATGGCGGCCGTCGCAGGCGACCACCAGATCCGCGTGCAATTCGTAATCGCCATCCGGCGCTTCCACGCGCACGCCGGCCGTGCGTCCGTTCTCTTCGATCAGTCCGGTCGCAGCGTGGCGCATGCGCAGATCGAATGCGGGCAACCTGCGCCCGGCGTCGGCCAGCATGTCCAGGAAATCCCACTGCGGCACCAGCACCAGATAGTCGTAAGGTTTCAGGCCGCGGAAATCGACGATCTGCTGCTCGCGCCCCGCGACGATGCCCGCGAGGTGATCGACCCGGCGCTGCGGCAGTTGGTCGAAGCGCTCGCGCAAGCCGATCTCGTCGAGGATCGCAAGCGTTGACGGATGCACCGTGTCGCCGCGGAAATCGCGCAGGAAATCTCCGTGTTTTTCCAGCACCGTTACCGCCACGCCCGCGCGTGCCAGCAGCAGACCCAGCATCATCCCGGCAGGGCCGCCGCCGGCGATGCAGCAACGGGTTTGCGTTTTGACACCCGGCATGGCGCACTCCCTCGCGACGAGGACCGGATGCTGCCAAACGCTTCGCTGCCGTGCAACTTCCGCGCAAACCGCGACGCAAGCTTTTGATCCGGCGAAAATTCACCCCGGATGACCGGCGCGGCTACAATAGGCGGCTGCGAACGCGGGACCGGGCCACAAAGAAGCCCTGCCGGCGTTCGTTTTTTCCGACCGCGGCGCCATTCGGCGCCTTGATGCCACCCCGCGCCGATCGTGCGCAACTGGAGCAATCCCGATGCTTTTCGAAACCATCGCCACCACCGGCCACGAGCAGGTCGTGTTCTGCCAGAGCAAGGATGCCGGCCTCAAGGCCATCATCGCGATCCACAACACCGTGCTGGGCCCCGCGCTGGGCGGCCTGCGCATGTGGCCATACAAGACCGACGAGGAAGCGTTGAACGACGTGCTGCGGCTGTCGCGCGGCATGACCTACAAGAACGCGGTGGCGGGCCTGAACCTCGGCGGCGGCAAGGCGGTGATCATCGGCGATCCCGCGAAGGACAAGTCCGAGGCGCTGTTCCGCTCGCTGGGGCGTTTCATCAATTCGCTGCACGGCCGCTACATCACGGCCGAGGACGTCGGCATCGACGTCAACGACATGGAATACGTGTATCGCGAAACCGAATTCGTGACCGGCGTGCACCAGGTGCACGGCGGCTCGGGCGATCCTTCCCCGTTCACGGCGTACGGTGCGCTGCAGGGCGTGATGGCCACGCTCAACTACAAGCACGGCAACGAGGACATCGGCAAGTACAGCTTCGCGGTGCAGGGCGCGGGCCATGTCGGCAGCGAGTTCATCAAGCTGCTGCACGAACAGGGCGCCAAGGTGTTCGTCACCGACATCAACAAGGAAGCCGTGCAGCGCTGCGTGGACGAACTCGGTTGCGAAGCGGTCGGCACCGATGAAATCTACGACGTCGATTGCGACGTCTACAGCCCGTGCGCGCTGGGCGGCACCGTCAATGAGCAGACCATCGACCGCATCAAGGCGCCGATCATCTGTGGCATCGCCAACAACCAGTTGTCCACCGACGCGATCGGCGACGAACTGATGAAACGCGGCGTGGTGTACGCGCCCGATTACGCGGTGAACGCCGGCGGCGTGATGAACGTGTCGCTGGAAATCGACGGCTACAACCGCGAACGCGCGATGCGCATGATGCGCAGCATCTACTACAACGTCGGCCGCATCTTCCAGATCGCCGATCGCGACGGCATCCCGACCTACAAGGCCGCCGACCGCATGGCCGAGGAACGCATCAACGCCGTAGGCAAGATCAAGCTGCCGACGATGGGGAATGACGGGACCCGCTTCCTTGGCAGGATGCGGGGGCAATAAGAGTCGGGACTCGGACTGCGGAGGCAGGATGCCGGAGCGAACTTCGGCGAAGCCGATGGCCCGAAGGGCGAGCCGCAGGATGCGGTGAGTTTCACGGGACTCGGGAAAGTACAACATGCAAGTTGTCATTCCGGGGCGCCCCGAAGGGGTGAACCCGGAATCGGTTTAGCGCCACAGATGACCGATTCCGGGTTCTGCCCGCGAGCGACGCGGGCAGCCCCGGAATGACGAAGCAAGGTTGCGACCGGCGCGAATGCGGCACAATGGATTGCCCTTTGCCAGATGACATCACAGGGAAATCGAATGCAACCCTTCCAACTCGGTGAGGACATCGACCTGCTGCGCGAAAGCGTGCACGCCTTCGCGGACAAGGAAATCGCGCCGCGCGCGGACCAGATCGATCGCGACAACCTGTTTCCGTCCGACTTGTGGAAGAAGCTAGGTGACATGGGTCTGCTCGGCATCACCGTGCCAACCGAATACGGCGGCAGCGGGTTGGGCTACCTCGCGCATCTCGTCGCGATGGAAGAAATCTCGCGCGCGTCGGGTTCGATCGGTTTGTCCTATGGCGCGCATTCCAACCTGTGCGTCAACAATATCTTCCACAGCGGCAACGAAGCGCAGCGCAAGAAGTACCTTCCGAAACTGTGTTCGGGCGAATATGTCGGCGCGCTGGCGATGAGCGAGCCGGGCGCGGGTTCCGACGTGGTCGGCTCGATGAAGTGCAAGGCCGGGAAGCGCGGCGACCACTGGATCGCCAACGGCAGCAAGATGTGGATCACCAACGGTCCCGACGCGAACGTCGTGCTGGTGTACATGCGCACCGCCGACCGCACGGCAGGCAGCCGCTGCATCACCGCCTTCATCGTCGAAAAGGGCATGCCGGGGTTCCACACCGCGCAGAAGCTGGACAAGCTCGGCATGCGCGGTTCCAACACCTGCGAACTGGTGTTCGAGGACTGCGAGATCCCGGACGGGAACCGGGTGGGCGAAGTCAACGAAGGCGTGCGCGTACTGATGAGCGGCCTCGACACCGAGCGGCTGGTGCTGTCGGGCGGCCCGATCGGGCTGATGCAGGCGGCGATCGACGTCACCCTGCCCTACGTGCGCGAACGCAAGCAATTCAATGCCCCGATCGGCACCTTCGAGATCATGCAGGCCAAGGTCGCCGACATGTACACCGCGCTGCAGTCGGCGCGCGCATATGCCTACATGGTCGCGCAGCAGTTCGACGCCAACGTGAAGTCGCGCATCGATCCGGCATCGTGCCTGTTGCTGGCCTCGCGCAACGCCGTGCATGTCGCGCTGGAAGCGATCCAGTCGCTCGGCGGTAACGGCTACATCAACGAATACCCGACCGGACGCATCCTGCGCGATGCCAAGCTGTACGAGATCGGCGCCGGCACCAACGAAATCCGGCGCATGCTGATCGGGCGCGAGCTGTTCTACGGGAACGCCTGACCGAGATGCTTCCGCGCCGATGCGCGGGTGAATTTTATTTTGGCAGAAGTCACCAAAACCGTGGCGCCTGTGGCGTAAACGTCGATCGACCTCCCTGTCTTGGTTCCGTGCGTTTCCTGACGCGCGGGTTACTTTCCTTTCGGGGAAAGTAACCAAAGCCAAGCGCC
>JAGWZT010000215.1 GCA_018971925.1 Lysobacteraceae bacterium
GGATGACCAGCGCGGGGACGGGATACCAGGCGAACTTGAAATCCGGCAGGTGCACGCTGCCGAAGACGACTGCGCTCGCCAGCATGGCCCAGCCGATGGGCATGCGGCTGGCGAGGCCCGACAACAGCACGCCGCGGAACACCAGTTCCTCGACGAACGGCGCGACGCACACCACCAGCAACGCCAGCAGCAGGCGCATGCCGATCGACACGTTGCCGGCGAGCAGCGAGACGTCCTGATCGACTTGGTGATGGCCCGCGAGGATGTGCGTGAGCGGTCCGCCCAGCAGCAACACGATGATGCCGAGCAGTACGGCGATCAGGTAAGACGACTTGTTCGCGGGCGGGGTGAATCCGAAGCCCGGCAGCTCCGCGCGCGACCACTGCGCGCGCCAGAACTGGCGGACGATCAAGACCATCACCACGGCCGCCGCGGCGATCGTGGCAACGATGAAAACAACCCGCGTGTCGGGGCTCGATTGCAAAGCCTGCATGACGGCCTTGGCATTGGGTGGCGCGCGGTGGTGCAGTCCCGCTTCGAACGAAGCCTTCACCATCAGCAGGAAACCCGCGATTACGCCGAACAGAATGCCGAGGCCGAACTGCAGCAGGAAGTACAGCGCCACGATGCCAAGCCCGCTCCACACGCCGGGGCGCTTTGGCACAGGTTGAGGCGTGAAGATGACGTCGGGAACGGCCGGCGTATTTTCCGTTGGCAAATCCATGCAAATTCCGGAGCGGGGCGCTGCGAGGCAGCGCGCACTTTAGCGTGTCCCGCAAGCAAGTTTGTCATGCCGTTCGCGTCCGGCGATTTCGGAGCCGGCCGCATTGAAGGGTCGCGACCACATGCTTTGGTCATTCCGGGGCCGACGCGGCTCCATCGCGGCGGAACCCGGAATCGGTCTGCTTCAGTTGGCCACGAAACCGATTGACTCGCGCCATCCATGGCGCTCACGCTGCGCGCCGCCTTATCTCTTGCTCATGCGCTAGGTTGAGCATCGAGAGCCCGACGTGGGCGAGCCGCGGGGCGCGGCGAGCCTATCCAGTGTCTTTCAGCACCGCGCCGCTGCGCAAAGGCACTGGGTCCCGGATATCGCTTCGCGATTCCGGGATGACGAGCAAAATCAGAGGTTCCCTTGCGCCGGATCATCGTTGGCGCCTATTTTTCAATCCGGTAATTGAAACTCGCGCGATTGCCGGTGGTGGCGTTCTCGGCTTCGAACTGCAGGAACCGGTTCAACGTGTAGCGCAGGGTGATGACCTGGCCCGGCGTGAACAGGCCGACGCCGTAACTGAGGAACAATCGCGGCGAGAGATATTTGCCGGCGGTGAACGCCGAGCCGCCCAGTGCTTCGCTGCTGGACACCCCGGCTTCCAAGCCCAGGCGCGAACCTATCGATTTGGCCAGCCGGTCGCCCGCCAGTCCGCCCAACGCCTGCGCGGCGGTGTTGAGCGTGTCGCCTTCGCCACTTTTCAGCGCGTTCAACGGACGGCCGGTGACGAGATAGGAAAGCGCTTCGGCCTGTTCCATCGCGGGATCCGAAAATACCGTCAGGATCGGTCGCTGCGCGGTGCCGCGAATGGAGAGCCCCACCGTGATGTTCTGGCTGCGGATGCTGCGCACCGCGCGGATATCGAGGCCGGGATTGTCGAGACGCGTGCCGGCAAACAGCAGGCGTCCGCGTTCGATGCTGAGGTTCTGGCCGTAGGCCTGGTACTTGCCGTCGATACGGATTTCGCCGCGCCCGGTCGCGGTCTGGCCGGGCCGCGCGCGTACCGCGAGCTGTCCGCGCACGGTGCCATCGAGGCCATAGCCTTGCAGCTTCACGCTGTCGCCAAGTTTGACTTCGATATCCGCGTTCAGCGCCAGCGGTGCAACTTGTGCCGCGGGCGGTGCATCGACGATCACCACGTCGGGCGACGCTTGAGCGGGACCCTGGCCAGGCAGTTTCTCGACCGCGACCTTGGCGTCGGGAATCGCGACGCTGCCCGTCAACGCGAACACGCCGTCGGCGCGCGCGATGTGCAGGTCGGGCGATGCGACCACGTGCGCCGCGGGAATGTCCGCGACCAGCACCTTGTCGCCCTTGATGTCGAGCGTCAGGGGCGCGTTGGCCGTGAGGCCGGTGTTGCCGTCGACGTGCAACACGCCGCTGCCGGAGGCGATCTGTCCGCTGATGGCGAGGCGGCCCTGTGCATCGCCATTGATCGCGAAACGGCCGTCGTGCAGTTTCAATCCCGCGCGCGGCAGCTCAGCGGAGAAACCTTGCGTCTGGATGCGCCCCTGGAATTGCGGCGCCACCAGCGTGCCGGACAATTGCAGGTTGCCTGCAAGCGAACCACGCACGTTGGCGATCTCGGACGAAACGGCTTCGAGGAAGGCGAGGCTGCGCAGGTCCGCGTCGATCGTGCCTTGCAACGCATGGCTGGTGCCGTTGACGGAGATTTCGCCACTGACATGGCCGCCATCATCCAATGCACCGTGCAGGCGAATATGCTGGTTCGTGCCGGTTGCCTCGGCATTGACGCCGAGGCTAGACCAGGCGAGCAGGGCACGATCCGGGTTTGACGCATAGGCAATGCTCCCGGGACTGGCCGTGAGGTTGGCGTTGCCGTTGATGCCACCGTTGGCGGCGATCGCGATTTGTCCGTCGCCCGAAAGTTCGCCGCTGGCTCGCAGGGGATCGGCGCCCGATGCCAGGGTTGCGAGAAGTTGCAGCGGCAGCCGTTGCAGCGAATATTTTGCGGTGGTCAAACCTCGCGCATTGCGATCCGCCGACGCGCACAAGCGCGGTTCGCCGGCGCTCAGGCAAAGCTGCGAAACCGTCAGCGCGCCCTTCTGCCAGACGATCGTGCTCGGCTGCTCCTGGTGCCACGTCGGCATGCCTTGCGGCGACAGTTCGATGTCGCTCAATGTGCCGGTCCAGCGCTTCGCGCTCGCCTGCCAGCTGCCCTTGAGTGCAAGCGTTGCGCTGACCTGCTTGCCGTGCGCGCGCAACTGCAGGTGGTGCGATGCGGTGTTGCCGGCGCCCTGCAGGCGCACGCTGTCGAAGTCCAGCCCCGATGCGTGCACGCCACCCAGCGCAAGGTCCAGGTCGCCGCCGGGCTGCGCGAGGTTCGGGATCGATGCGGTGAGCTGCAGGGTATCGATGCTACGCGCGCCATCATGCAGGCCGCTGCCTTGCAGATGTCCCGCGACCGCGAGTTTCGGCCAACTGCCCTTGAGCGTGAATTCGCCCTGCAGTTTGCCCGACGCATTTGGCAGCCAGTCGCCCAGCGAAGCCACGTTCAATGTGACGGTGGCGTCGGTGCGAACACCATGCTTGCTCACGGCGCGGATGCGGCTGTTGCCGGCGACCAGCAGCAGCGAGCCCTGCAACATGTTGTCCGGCGTGATGGTGAGATCGGCCTTGCTGCCGGCGATGCTGCGCTGGCGCAGGGTTCCGGCAACCTTGTCGAGTTTCAGCGTGGCCACGGGCCCTTGCGGCGTGAGCTTGCCGTCGCTTGCCAGCGTGAAATCCAGCGCGCCGTTCCAGCCGGCCAGGATGGCACCGGGATCAAAACGCTTCGCGATGGCATCGAGCTTCCACGACAGGGGTTGTTGCAGGCCGATCGTGCCGCGCATGTCGAGGCCGCCCTGCTTCTGCACGACCTTCAAGGCGTGCAGGTCGATCTGCCGCGGCGTGCCCGCGAGATCGACTTGCATGTCCGACATCCGATCGGGTGGTCCCAGCGCCAGCGCGCCCTTCACCGCGAAGTGCTCGGCCGTACCGCCCAGCGTCACGTCGCCGCGGGTCGCCAACACCTGACCGGCAAGGTCGGCGGGCAGCACGACGTCTTTCCATGTGAGGTCGAGCGCGAACGACAACGGCTTCGCATCCAGGTGCACGACCCCCGTCGCGGTAACGTTGCCGGCGATCTGCGGCGAGCGCAAGCGCAGCGGATCGAGCGTGAGGGTCTTGCCGTCATAACGAAATTGCGCCGGATCGACGTGCAGCGTGGTGCCGTTGACGACAAGGGTTCCGTCCAGCCTGCCGCCTTGTCCATTGCCAGCGCCGTGCAAATCCAGCGCGAGCGTTTTCAGCGGCGTGGGCAGGACGGGCCACGCGCGCGCGTCGAACGCGGGCGCGTTCAGGGCCAACGTCCATGTGCGTGACGCATCGAGCTTCAGGGTTGCGTCGGCGCGGACGGCCACCGGTGCCGAAAGTGTCGCATGCAGTTGCGTGGTCTTGCCGTCCGATTGCGACGTGAGCGCGCCGGCATAACGCGTGCCGTCGTAGGTCCAGTCGAACTTCGCGTTGCCGTGGCCCGGGTAGCCGCGCCCGATCGCAAGCGTGCCGTCGAGATCGGCGCTGCCATCGGGCGCGCGCAGCGCGAGTTGCCTGATCAGCAGCTGCCGGTTGCTCCACTTTCCGGCAAGCGCGAGGCTGTCCGCGGCAAACGCGGGCTTGCCGTTCTCGCTTATCGCGATGTGGGTGAGCAGTGTGTCGTCCAGCACAATCGCAAGCGGTGGTTTCAGCGAAAAGGCGGAAGGCTG
>JAGWZT010000216.1 GCA_018971925.1 Lysobacteraceae bacterium
AAATGGTATAAAGCGGTTGCCGTCATGAGCAGGGTTCATGAATGCCGCGCAGCACCATCAATGACCTGCTGGCCTTCGTCGCGGTCGCGCGCGAGCGCAGCTTCACCCGCGCCGCGGCGAAACTCGGGGTGTCGCAGTCGGCGTTGAGCCACACCATGCGCGGACTGGAGTCCCGGCTGGGTGTGCGCCTGATCAACCGCACCACGCGCAGCGTGGCGCCGACCGCAGCCGGCGAACGTTTGCTGCTGACGATCGGTCCACGCTTCGAGGAAATCGAGGCGGAGCTGGCGGCCCTCGGCGAGCTGCGCGAGAAACCCGCGGGCACCCTGCGCATCACGACGAGCGGCTACGCGGCCGATGCGATCCTGTTGCCGAAGCTTGCGAAGTTCCTGCCGAAATATCCGGACATCAAGGTCGAGATCAGCATCGACGACCGGCTCGTCGACATCGTCGCCGAACGTTTCGATGCAGGTGTGCGCGACGGCGAGCTGGTCGCGAAAGACATGGTCGCAGTGCGGATCGGGCCGGACCTGCGCATGGCCGTGGTCGGTGCGCCGGCGTATTTCGCGAGGCGCTCGCCGCCGAAAAAGCCCCAGGACCTCACCGGCCACGACTGCATCAACCTGCGGTTGCCTACACGGGGCGGCTTGTACGCGTGGGAATTCGAGAGAGGCCGGCGCAAGTTGAACGTGCACGTCGAAGGCCAACTCATTTTCAACCGGCCTGCGCAGATGCTCAACGCCGCTTTGGCGGGCATGGGTTTGGCGTATCTGCTGGAAGACGTGGCGAGACCTTATCTCGACGAGGGCCGCCTCGAGCGCGTGCTCGAGGATTGGTGTCCCCCCTACCCCGGCTATCACCTTTACTACCCGAGCCGTCGCCAACCCTCGCCGGCGTTCGCGCTTTTGGTGGATGCGTTGCGTTACCGCTAACGTCCGGCCAAGCGCTCCAGGCGCTTGGCGACTGCGTCGAAAAATGACACCGGCAATTCGGCCGTCACGGGCACCGCCCAGACATTTTCCTTCGCGAAAGCGCGACATTTGACCGCGTCCTTTTCGGTCATCAGCACGGGCAAGCCGTCGCCGAATTCCAGGTCGGCCGCCGTATAGCGGTGATGATCGGGAAACGGATGTGCGACCACATCGATGCCGAGCGCGCGCAGTGCATCGAAGAAACGTGGTGGATGGCCGATGCCGGCAACCGCATGGGCGCGCTTGCCGGCAAAGGCCGTCAACGGCGATGCGCGCGCGGGTTCGGCGATGGTCACCGCATCGGCAAGTACGAGGTGCATCGCGATCTCGCCGTCGCGCGCGTCACCGCCGTTGCATACGACGAAATCGACCGTGC
Organism: Lysobacteraceae bacterium; assembly: GCA_018971925.1. Lineage (GTDB taxonomy): Bacteria > Pseudomonadota > Gammaproteobacteria > Xanthomonadales > Rhodanobacteraceae > 66-474. Next base: position 1,348 of record JAGWZT010000216.1, read on the forward strand.
GCAAACGCGAAACCGGCTCGCGCAACGGGCCGGCTGGCAGCAGGCGCCCATTTCCGGAGCGGCGCACACCATCCACCACGCAAATCTCGACGTCGCGCGCCAGCGCGTAATGCTGCAAGCCATCGTCGGTGATGATGACATTGACGCCTTCGGACACCAGTAGTCGCGCCGCCAAGACCCGCTTCGCTGCGATGGCGACCGGCGTGCCGGTGCGCATGCGGATCAATGCCGGCTCATCGCCCGCCACCGCGGGATTGGGTTGTGCACCCAGCAGCATGGGCGCACGCGCGGTACCGCCGTAACCGCGGCTGACCACGCCGGGCCTGAAACCGCGCTCACGCAAACCTTGCACCAACGCGATCGTGAGCGGTGTCTTGCCCGCGCCGCCCGCCACGATGTTGCCGACGACGATCACCGGCACCGGTAGCCGTTCGCTGCGCAACCAGCGGTGGCGATACATCCAGCGACGCGCGGCAGTCGCGTCGCCGTACAACGCGGCCAGCGGCTGCGTCCACCACGGCGGCGCGCGATCTCCGTACCAGCGGTTTTGCAGATCGTCCGCGATGGCCATGGCAACGTCAGCGCTCAGGCCGCGGCCGTCGCCGCGTCGCGGAATTGCAGGTGGTACAGCGCGGCGTACTTGCCGCCACGCGCGAGCAATTCGACATGGGTGCCGCGTTCGACGATGTGCCCCTGGTCCAGCACCACGATCTGGTCCGCATGCTCGACCGTGGACAGGCGGTGCGCGATCACGAGGGTGGTGCGATTCTTCATCAATCGCGACAGCGCATCCTGGATCAACCGCTCCGATTCGGTATCGAGTGCACTGGTGGCTTCATCCAGCACGAGGATCGGCGCGTTCTTCAGCAACGCGCGCGCCACCGCGATGCGCTGGCGTTGCCCACCCGACAAGAGCGCGCCACCTTCACCCACCCGACTGTGGATGCCTGCGGGAAGTTCGCGGACGAACTCCATCGCATTCGCGGCTTCGGCCGCCGCGGTGATCGCGGCTTCGCTTGCACCCGCGAGCGCACCGTAGGCGATGTTCTTCGCGATCGTGTCGTCGAACAACACCACGTCCTGCCCGACCCACGCGATCTGCGCGCGCAGGCTGCGCAGGGTGTAGTCCCCCAAGGGGTGCCCGTCGAGAAGCACTTCGCCCGACGTGGGTTCGTAGAAACGCGGGATCAGGCTGGCGAGGCTTGACTTGCCGCTGCCGGAACGTCCGACCAGCGCCGTGATCGAACCAGGCGGACAGTCCAGTGAAATGCCGCGCAGCGCAGCCGTGCTCGCCCCGGCATAGGTCAGGTGCACGTCGCGGAATTCGATGTCGCCCCGGCAAAGCTCGATCACGCGCGTGCCTTCGTCGCGCTCGACCGGCGCGTCGATGATCCCGAACAGTTCCTGCGCCGCGGCGAGCCCGCGCTGGATGTTGGACTGCACCGTGGTCAGGCGTTTCAATGACGGCAGGATGCCGCCCATGCACATGAACAGGCGCATGAAGCCGCCCGCCGTCAAGCCCCGGTGGGCCATGAATGGCCGCGTGGCGAAGAACACGATCAAAGCCAATGCGATTGCGGCAGCGAGCTGCACGAATGCGGTGGACAGACCGTTGGTGGCCGCAACCTTGATGTTCAACTTGCGCGTGCGATCGGTAACGTCGTCGAAGCGCTTCGCTTCGTAATCCTGGCCGCCGAACACCTTCACCTCGCGGTGTGCGCCGACCACTTCCTCGACCACACCGGTGACCCGCCCAACGACGTCCTGGATGGTGGTGTTGATGCGGCGGTAGCGCCGGCTGACGTAGGTGACAAGTATTCCGATCGAAGGCACCATCACCAGCAGCGCGAGCGTCAGCAGCCAACTCGTCCACAACATCATCGCGACCAGGCCGACCACCGTCAGCCCATCGACGATCGCGATCTTGGCGGAATCGGTGGTGGCCTGGGCAACCTGTTCGCTGGTGTAGGTGATCCGCGAAATCTGCTGGCCCGACGATTCGCGATCGAAGAACGTCGTCGGCATGCGCAGGTACTTGTCGAAGATGCGGCGGCGCATGTCCTGCACCACGCTGCGTCCGACGTAGGCGCTGCCGTAGCTCTCGATGTAAACCGCGATGCTGCGCACGAAGAAGATGCTGACGATGATGATCGGCATCCAGAAGATCATGTGCGGGTCGCGGCTCACGAACAACTTGTCGACCAGTGGCTTGACCTCCTTGGCGAACAGCGTCATGCACACCGCATCGGCCACCATCGCCAGGATGGTGACCACCACCACCCAGCGGAACGGGCTCAGCAAAGCCAGCAGGCGTCGATATGTCGTTGCGTCCGAGACTTCACCCACCGCGGTCCGACTCATGGCGAAGGTGATCCGGCCGCGGGCGCCGTTGCGATCGACAAGTGCGTAAAGCCAAGCCGCCCCACTGCCTCCATCGCGGTCACCACGGCCTGGTGCGGCGTCATCGCGTCGGCGCGCAGCAGCACCGGGCGCTCGTGGTCGCTGCCCGCCACGGCCCGGATGGCGCGCGACAGGGTCGACTCGTCGTCACCCAGTACCCGGTTGTTCGCCACGAAGAAGTGTCCCTGTCTGTCGATCACGATCACCAGCGTATCCGCGACGGGCGCCGAAGGCTTGTCGCCGGCCTGCGGCAACGACACCTTGAGGTGCCCTTGCTGCACGAAGGTGGTGGTCAGCACGAAGAACATCAACAGGGTCAGCAATACGTCGATCAGGCTGACCACGTTGATCTCGAAGTCGTCGGCGTTGTCGTTGCCGATGCGCATCGCGGATTCGGTCAGCCCGCGACGCGAGCCGGACGCGGCGTCGACGCCGGTGCGGCAGCGCGGAGATCGGCGGCGGCCGGCCGTGCCGACGACAGTTCATCCAGCAATGCGGTGGCCTGCTTTTCCATCTGCACCACGTAGCCGCGCACCCGCGAGCGGAAATAGCGGTGCAGCACGTACGCGGGGATCGCGACGACCAGTCCGGAGGCGGTGCACACCAGAGCTTCGCCGATGCCGCCGGCCATCTTCATGGGATCGCCGACGCCGGACACCATCACCGCGAGGAACATGCGGATCAAGCCGAACACGGTACCCAGAAGCCCCAGCAACGGGCCGATTAGCGCGATCGTGCCGAGCGTATCCAGATAGCGCTCAAGGCCGTGTACCACGTG
>JAGWZT010000217.1 GCA_018971925.1 Lysobacteraceae bacterium
GGTGAGCGCCTTCTTGCATTCCATCATGCCGGCGCCGGAACGCTCACGCAGCTCCTTGACCATCGTGGCGGTGATATCCATGTTGCTACCTCGTCAGCTTGGTGCGCCGACACTGCCGGCGCAGTGAAAAAGGGAGCGTCGCGCAGCAGGCGCGGCGGCGGGCGAGTTGCCCGCGGGAATGCCCGGGTGCCACCGGAATCCGGATTGCGGAAACGCGGCAACAGGTGGGGTCTTGCCGCGTCGTTTGCAATGCCGTGCGCCGGCGCGGCTTACTGCGCCGCGTCTTCGTCGGTCGCCTCGTTCTCGGCGACTTCGGCCTCGGCGCGGGCGAGTCCGGCCTTGTCGTCGTCGCCCGGAGGCGGGACGTTCGCCACGCGGCGTGCCGGGGCGGCTTTCTTCGGCGCCGGGCGACGGGCGGGCCTGCGGCCTTCTTCGTCCTTGGCAACCGGATTGCCCTCGGCGTCGAGTTCGACGAACTCGTTGTCGTCACCGCGAGCCTGGATCGGCGCGGCAGCCTTGCCCTCCAGCACGGCGTCGGCGGTGGCGCGCGCATAAAGCTGCACCGCGCGGATCGCGTCGTCGTTGCCGGGGATGGGGTAATCGACCAGGGACGGGTCGTAGTTGGTGTCGACCACCGCGACCACCGGGATGCCGAGTTTCCTGGCTTCCAGCACGGCGATGTTTTCGTGGCCGATGTCGATCACGAACAGCGCGTCCGGCAGGTGCTTCATGTCCTTGATGCCGCCCAGCGACTTCTCGAGCTTGTCGCGCTCGCGGCGCAGCGCCAGCACTTCGTGCTTGACCAGCTTGTCGAAGGTGCCGTCGGTCTCGGCAGCTTCCAGTTCCTTCAACCGCGCGACCGACTGCTTGACGGTGCGGAAGTTGGTCAGCATGCCGCCCAGCCAGCGGGCATTGACGTAAGGCATGCCGCAGCGCTGGGCTTCTTCGCCGATCGCTTCGCGCGCGGAGCGCTTGGTGCCGACGAACAGCACGGTGCGGCGCTTCTGCGCCAGGCCTGACAGGTAATTCATCGCGTCGGTGAATTTCGGCACCGTCGCTTCGAGGTTGATGATGTGGATTTTGCCGCGTGCGCCGAAAATGTACGGCGCCATCTTGGGGTTCCAGTAACGCGTCTGGTGACCGAAATGGACGCCGGCTTCCAGCATCTGGCGCATGGTGACTTGGGGCATTTGAGTAACTCCTGATGGGGAACCCGTTTTTGCCTTCCCGCGAGCCGCAGCGAATGGCGGATGACGCGCACTTCCGGCAAACGTGGTTCCGGGGTTGGGCTTCCGCAGGCCCCGCGGCAACGACCTTCTCGCGAAGGACCCCGGTGCCGGTTTCCGACCTGCGTGTGGATTCGCCGGTGACGCCCGGCGTGGGCGGTTTTGCTTTCGCAAAGCCGGTGCATTCTACAGACATGCGGGCGGACGAGCAAGCCGGAAGGGGCCGCGGCTGCAGGCCGGGCCAAGATGAAGGATAATTACCTCTCGTTCCAGCGGACGCACCTGACTCGCCGATGAAATCGGCAGGGGCGTATTCGCTTGGCGCGCCACCGATCCGAACCCATTCCAGCGTATGTCTGTTGTTCCGAAAACCCCCGAAGAACTCGAAGGCATGCGCGTGGCCGGCCGGCTCGCGGCCGAGGTGCTGGCCCTGCTGAAGGACCATATCAAGCCCGGCGTCACCACCGAACAGATCGACCAGATCGCCTACGACCACATCGTGAACGTGCAGCATGCGATTCCGGCCAACGTCGGCTACCGCGGTTTCCCCAAGACGCTGTGCACGTCGGTCAACCACGTGATCTGCCACGGCATCCCCAGCCCCGGCAAGGTGCTGAAGGAAGGCGACATCATCAACTGCGACGTCACCGTGATCAAGGACGGCTGGCACGGCGACACTTCGCGGATGTATTTCGTGGGCGAACCATCGGTGCTGGCCAAGCGCCTGGTCGACACCACTTACGAGGCGATGATGCTGGGCATCGGCCAGGTCAAGCCCGGCGCGACGCTGGGCGATATCGGCCACGCGATCCAGCAGCACGCGGAAGCCGCCGGTTACTCCGTGGTGCGTGAGTACTGCGGACACGGCATCGGCCGCATCTACCACGACGAACCCCAAGTGCTGCATTACGGCCGCGAGGGCGAGGGCATGCGGCTGGAAAAAGGCATGACGTTCACCGTCGAACCCATGATCAATGCCGGCAAGCGCAACACCCGCCAGATGCCCGATGGGTGGACGGTGGTCACCAAGGATCATTCGCTCTCCGCGCAATGGGAGCATACGGTCGCGGTGACCGATGACGGGTATGAACTGCTGACGGCATGGCCCGACGCTTAGTTGTGCGATCATCCCTGATCGCTGCCTCGTTTCAGGGGACGGGTTGCTTGACGCGCGGGTAGTCCTGCAGCACCAGAACAGCCTTCCATGGCCTGACTTTTCACAACAGCCGCTTCGAATGGGCCCTTGATGGTCGCCCTTCAAATGCCGTCGTCGCAAGTAAACGAGGCGCAAGCCCATGTTCCGCCGTCGCCACGCCTTCCGCCGGCGCTGCCGCGCGCCGGCGTGTCACGCGATGCACGCGCTGCGCTGCGGCAGTTGCTGGATGACCACGCACGCGCGTTGACGGCTGCGTTCCGGCAGGGCGCCAGCGCAGGGTTGCTCGCGCATGCCAGGGCGGATGTCGTGAGTGGGGTCTGCGCGCATGTCTGGTCGGCTTGTGTTGGCGAGACCGGGAACGCCGCGCTGTTCGCGGTCGGCGGGTTCGGGCATGGCGTGCTGTTTCCGTTTTCCGACATCGATCTGCTGGTGTTGCATGAGCCTGATCCCGAGCCCGCGCTGATACGCGCGCTCGAAGGGTTCTTCGGCTGCCTGTGGGATGTCGGCCTGAAACCGGGACAGGCCGTGCGCACGCTCGCGCAATGCCGAGAGCTCGCGGCGGCGGACGTGAGTGTGTTCACCAACCTGCTGGACGCGCGCCGGTTGGCCGGTGCCGAACGCTTTGTGCAGGCGTTGCGCGCGCTCATCGACGATCCCGCGCTGTGGCCGCCCGATGCGTACCTTGCCGCCAAGCTCGATGAACGCGCCCGGCGCCATGCGCGCTTCGACGACACGACCCACAACCTCGAGCCCGACCTGAAGGACGGCCCGGGTGGCTTGCGCAACCTCGACCTGATTCGCTGGCTTGGGAAACGCCTGATCGGGGTGCCTGATCTTGATGGCCTGGTGGGTGCCCGCTTGCTGGAGGCCAGCGAAGGCGACGCGTTGCGCGACGCCCGCGGGGTTTTGCGCCGCATCCGCTATGGCCTGCACCTGGAAGCCGGCCGTGCGGAAGAACGATTGTTGTTCGACTGGCAGCGCGCGCTGGCGGCGAGGCTGGGTTACGAGGACGTCAATACCGCCGGCAACGCCGCGGTCGAACGTTTCATGCAGGACTATTTTCGCGCCGCCGGCGTGGCCGAACGCCTGTTGACCCAATTGCTGGAGCGCCTGCAGGAGCACCTGCATCCGCTGCCGCCGCCGCGTGATCTCGACGCGAACTTCGTGATGCGCGGCAATCGCCTTGAACTGCGCAATCCCGAATGGTTGCTGGCGACACCGGAAGGTCTGATCGAGGTCTTCGTCAAGCGCCACGGCCTCGAGGACTGCGCGGGCATCACCGCCGCCACGATGCGCGCGGTGGAGCACGCGTTGGTCGCCCACGGCACCGCGCTGTCGCGCAACCCGAACGTGCTTGCCGCATTCCTCGGGCTGCTGCGGCGTGGCGCGGCGGCAGTACGCGTGTTCGAAGCACTGAATCGGCATGGCGTGCTGGCCGCGATCCTGCCGTCGTTCGCGCGCGTCGTCGGACGCATGCAATACGACCTGTTCCACGTTTACACGGTTGACGAACACACGCTGCGCGTATTGCACAACATCGCGCGCTACGCCGATCCGGGCACGCGTGTCGCGCTGCCGCTGGCGTGCGATGCGTTCGCGCGGCTCGCCAAGCCGGAAATCCTGTTGCTCGCGGGGCTGTTCCACGACATCGCCAAGGGCCGCGGCGGCGACCATTCCGTGCTTGGCGAAACCGAGGCGCGCGCGTTCTGCCGCAGCATGGGCCTTGGCGAAGACGATACCGAAGAAGTCGCGTGGCTGGTGCGCTGGCACCTCCTGATGAGCGTGACCGCGCAGCGCCAGGACATTGCGGATCCCGAAGTCGTGCATCGTTTCGCGGTGCAGGTCGGTGACTGGGACAGGCTGGACATGCTGTATCTGCTGACGATCGCCGACATCACCGGCACCAGCCCGAAGCTGTGGAATTCATGGAAGGATCGCCTGCTGGCGGATTTGTACGTGTCCGCCCGCTACGTGCTGCGGCGCGACCTGGAGCGCCCGGCACGCGCCGAAGTGCGGGTACGCGACGTACGCGAACGCACACTGGCGCTGGTCGCTGAAAATGGTGCGGATCGGGCTGCGGCGGCGGCCATCCTGGGTGCCTTTCCTG
>JAGWZT010000003.1 GCA_018971925.1 Lysobacteraceae bacterium
CCACCCGGCGCGAGCAGGTTGCGTTCGGCGAGTGCCAGCGGAGAGTCCATGCGTGTCGAAACCTTGCGGGGATCACGACAACGTAAGGGCGGTTCGGCTCGATCGCAAGCGGCGCATCGAAGTGCGGTTCGCTCAATTGTGCATCACGCCACGCGGCATCGGGTGGATTTGGTAGTGCATGCCGATGCCGGCCGTGATCGCCGGATCCTCAGCCGTCAATGCGCGCGCGCCGGATTCGTCGTCCCTTTCAACGACGGCGATTCCGAATGCTCCCGCCGGGTCCATCACCAACCCCAGCGCGAACACGCGAACCACGCCACGGTCGATCAAGTCCTGCCAATAAAGCGCGTGACGCTTCATCACGTCCGCCTCCGCCGGCGACAGGTCCATCGCGAAGGTGGAGCGTGGCGGCACCAGCTTGCAAAAGAACGCGGCCATGGATGTCTCCCGCAAGGATTGTGGCGCAATCGTAGCGTCAACCAGAGGTCGCGGGTGCGGGCAACGAAGATGATGCCGACGCCGGTGCGCCGGACGGTGCCGGGTGGACCGTGGCAGCCGGGGGCGCCGTCGTGGCACCGGGCGCCACGCTCAACGCCGACGCGGGTGCGGAGGCCACGGTCTCGATCCTCGGCTTGTCCCAACCGCCGGTGACGCGATAAATGCTGCCGGCGGCCTTGTTGATGCCCTTGCCCACCAGGCCCTGCACCACCAGCCCCGCCGCCGCGCCGACCGGGCCACCAATCACCGCCCCGACCACCGGCAAGGTACCGCCGACGTGCGGCGTGACATCCACGGTGAGATCGTAATCGTGCGCGCGGAACCCGATGCGCCCCTGCATCGCGATGCGCGCAGCGGGTGCCACGATGACCATGTCGCGCGTCTCGGCGTTGCCATCCTGCAGCGTGAAGCTGGCGGAGGCCTGATCGAAACCGAAGCCCGATTTGAACACGTCGCCGAAGTGCAGCAGCAGGCGGCTCGGCAGTTCGCGCAGCGACAACAGGCCCAGCAACCGGCCGAGGCCCGGTTTCACCGCGAGGATGCTGCCCTCGCCAACCTTGATGTCCAGTTTGCCGCTCAGCCATGCAAGCGAGAACGACGAGGGCGCGCCCGGCCACGTACCGTCGATTTGCACGTGCGCATCCCTGCCGCCCGCGAGCAGGCCGCTGAATCCGAACGCCGCCAGCGTCTTGCCGAAGTCGTGCGAGCTGATGTCGATGACCATCTGCGACGCGCTCATGCGGGTGCTGCCGTTCCAGTTGCCGTGCGACTCGATGGTGAAATCCGCGCCCTTCGAATCGAACTTGCTGATGTGCATGCCCTGCGGCGTCGGCGCGCTTTCGAACGTCGTCGCGCCGAGTTGTGCCTTGCCGAGCCGCAGGTCGCCGATGCTGACGTGCAGCGGCGGTATCGCGAACGGCGCGACCGGCGACGTCACCTGCGGCGGTGACGGCGAACCGGGTTGCTTCGGTTCCGGCGGCTCGGGCCAGTAAAGATGCTGGAAATTCGCGGTGATGCCGCGGGTGGCCAGGCCGGCGGCCGGAAGATCGATCGTGCCCCTCACCGCGGCGCCGTCGAACGAGATCGCATCGCTTTGCGCGCCGGCTTCGAACGAAAACTGCAACGCGCCAAAATCGGTGCCGAATACCTGCGCGGCATCCGTGGAAACGTCCGCCCGCGAGAGTTGCGGGAAAGCCCCGCCGGATGATCCAGCCAGCGCCTGCTCGATCCAGCCGCTCACGTCCATGCGCGGCGCGTGACCGCCCACCGCCAGGCCCTGCGCGGGAATCTCGGTTGGCGGCGCGCTGCCGAAATTCATCGCCAGCGCGGTCGGCAGCTTGCGCGCCGGATCGGCCAGCCGTCCGCGCACCTGCAACACGTCACCGAGCGAAACCGTCAGCGGCGCACCCGCCGGTGGCAATCGCAGGCTCAGGTGCAGCGGCAATTCCGTATTCGCCGGTTTGTCCAGCGGCGCGGGAAAATCGAGTGCGATGCCCGCGAGATTGGATTTGACATCGAGGATCGGCGTCGCGGGCGCGCCGCCCTGCCCCGCCACCACGTTGACGCCGACATGGAACGGCGCGACGCCCTTCGCGTGCGCAACCAGGCCGGCGAGATCGGGGTAACCCTGCACCAATGTCTGCGCCGATACGCTGGCATCCAGCGACGCCTCCACGATGTCCTTCGGATCGGCCACGCCGCTGCCGACCGCGATGGAAAGTTTCGCGGGCGCGCCGCGGAACACCGTCGACAGGTTGTTCGCATGGAACCCCTTGCCTTCGATCTGCAACGGACCATTGAGGTTCTTCAGCGCGAGGTTCCATTTGTCGGCGGTGACATCCGCCTTGGCCATGTCGACCCTGCCGCCAAGCGTGAAGTTCTCCGCGTGACCGAGCGGAATCGACAACTTGATGTCGAACTTGCCGGTGCCGCCGACCTGCATTCCCTGCAGCGCTTCGAGCGCGCCCGCGCCGACCGGAGTGTGGCGCACGAAGTCGAGCAGTTGCGCGCCGGTACCGCCGCCCTGGATGTCGAGCCCCAGCACACCGTTGTCGAGGTCCGGTATCGACGCCACCGCGTGCGTGGCAGTGACGCCCTGTACCTTCGCATGCGTCGCGACGATGCCCATGCGGTTGTCCACGAAATCCACCGCGGCATCCACCCCGGTCGCGCGCGGCCAGTCATCGGCGAAGTCGAAGGTGGCGTTCTGCACCACGCCCGTCGCCTCGAAACGGCCCGTGTGGTCGAGGAACGGCCAGTGATCGAGATCGCCATGGATCAGCACGTGTGCCGACGTCACTTCGCCGCCGACCAGCGCGTGATCCAGCCACGCAACCAGCGAGGGCGGCATGCTGCGGTAGGGCCAGAACCGATCCGCGTCCGTGACCTTGGCACGGTCGATCGCCGCGTACGCGGAAATGAAAGGACGATGGCCATTGCCCAGCCAGACCAACCGCGCGCGCGCGTTGCCGGCGAGTTCGCCGGTCTCGAAACGCAGGCCATCGGCGGCGACATTCCACAAGCCGTCGTCACGCCAGGCCACGAACGTGCCGCCCAGTCGCGTGAACACGAATGGCTTGCGGAACACGTCGGTAAGCGCAAGCGTCGCGGCCTGCGGCGGCAACTCCAGCGACAATCCCTGGTCATCCGCACGCACGACGCCCTGCGCCAGCACGATGCCGGGCACGGCGCCCGTCGCCACCGCGCCGAGATTCGAGAACCGCACGGTCGCGTCGTAACGGCCGCCCTGCTGCCATGCCACCGCGGCATCGTCGATCTTCGCGTACGGACGTGCGTGGTCCACCCACTGCGCGAATGCCGGTGGCGCTTGCGGCGCCATCGCTGCCAGTGAAAGCCACGGCGCCACATCCACCGCGTGCGCGGCCGCCGTCACCCGCCACGCGCCGGAATGGCCACGCACATGCACAACCGCGCCACCCGCCTGATCGATGTTCGCGCGTTGCTTGCCCGGCCCGCGCCACGCGATGTCCCAACCATCACTGACACGCGTCGCTTTCAACACGCCGGCCAGCGATGCCAGGTCGACCACGCGGCCATTCGGCCCGAACGCCGCAAGGTTGGTGATGCTGTAGCGCGCGGCCGCGGACGCGAGCTTGCCGTTTTGCCAACTGCCCCAAAGCTCGACGTCACCGCGGCCGCTGTGCACCGCATAACCGTGCAAATCCAGCCCGCGCACGGCCTCGGCAAAATCCAGATCATGGGTCGCCACGTGCAGCGCGTAATCACGCGCGCCCGCGCTCATGCGCCCGCTGATGGTGATCGCCTGCTGCGTGCCCATCTGCTGCACGCTGCCACCGAAGCGGATCATGTCCCCGATGTTGACCACCCTCAGGCGCGGCGCGAACAGGCGCCACGAGCGATGCGTCGCATCGTCCACGATGTCCACGCGCAGATTGCTCAAATCGAGATCGACCGGCAGCGACTGCAGCGACGCGTGCGTTTCCCCGGACGAAGTGCCGAACCCGACCACCTGCCAGCCTGACGCCGCGTGTTCGACGCGCAATTCCATGTCGTTGAGGCGCAACGTGATCCAGCGATGCGCGGGACGCAACCACGCACCGAAATCGAATTTCAACGCCGCGTGCGGCAGCGTGATGGACTTGCCGCCCGACTGCGCCGGCCCCAGGGTCAGATCGCGCACCGTCAGCAGCGGACCCGACGGCTGCCACCGGCTGGAAATCGCCGCGAAGCTCACCGGGCGGTGCAGCCGCGAGGACAATTGGCGCGCGACGAAATCGGGGTAGCGCGTGGCCACCGGCAGCAGTATCTGCACCACACCCATGACGACGGCCGCCGCAATCAGCAGACCGGCGATCAGCGCGGTCAACGCGAACCGCGCGCGGCGCAGGTGGTGGCGCCATGCGCTCATGACGCATACTCTTGCGGTAGATGCAGCCTCACCGCAGGGGTTTCGCGCGCCTCAGCGGCGCGCGAGCCACTTTTGTTAAGGCAAAAGTGGCCAAAACCATTGCGCCGGGCACGACGGTTTCGGCAACGTCGTGTTGCCTCAACTTCCCTGCGCTTCTCGCGCCAAGCGGGCCGGCGCGAACTACTCGCCACATCCCTGTGGCTCGCCCTTCGCTGACGCTCAGAGCCGCCTGCAGCGTTCAAATCGGCAGTCCCTGCCGCTTTAGTCGCACATCCCTGTGCTCGGACATGCGCGCCTTGCTCCCGCTTGGCGCTGCGATGCTCGGCATCGCGCAACGGCGCGTTGGCTGCTTCGACGACCGGCCATCCATTGCCTCGGTCGGGGCGAGAGCAACCGAAGTACTTCGTCGCGTCACGCGCGCAGGATGCGCGCCAAACGGGGCCCCTCGAACACGGCGAACGGACGACGGAAACGCCCGAAGGGTGGCGCACGGGAAGCGCGCCAGTTCGCCGCGGATACATGGATGTATCGTCGGCGAATCCCGGCGGCCGTGAGTGAACCCGTAGCCCATGGATGGGCGAAGGGCGTGTTCGTGGGGTGGCCTTCTCTTTGGTGACTTTCTCTTGGCCACGCAAGAGAAAGTCACCCGCGCGCCCGGGAGGCGCGCGGGAAAAGACAGGGACGTCGTTACGCGTGCACAAAGTGCACAAACAATCAAAGCAGCACGACATCGAACTGCTCCTGCCCGTACTGCTCCTCGGGCTGGAAGCGGATCGACTTCCCGATGAAGGCCTCCAGCTCGGCGACCGCGGAGGACTCTTCTTCCAGCATGCGCCCGACGACTTTCGGTGACGCCAGCACCAGCAACTTTTCCGCGTCGAACTGGCGCACCGCACGGGTGATCTCGCGGAAGATTTCGTAACCGACGGTTTCGGCCGTTTTCAGAATGCCGCGGCCGGCGCAGGTCGCGCACGGCTCGCACAGTTGCCGCGCCAGGCTTTCGGTGGTGCGCTTGCGCGTCATCTCGACCAGCCCCAGAGGACTCATTTCATACACGGTGGTCTTGGCGTGGTCGCGCGCCAGCGCCTTCTCGAGCGTGCGCAGCACCTGACGCTTGTGCTCGTCGTCGTGCATGTCGATGAAGTCGATGATGATGATGCCGCCGAGGTTGCGCAGCCGCAGCTGCCGCGCCGCGGCCTGCGCGGCCTCGAGGTTGGTGCGGAACGCGGTTTCCTCGAGGTTGCGCGCGCCGAGATACGCGCCGGTGTTGACGTCGATGGTGGTCATCGCCTCGGTCTGATCGATCACCAGATAGCCGCCCGATTTCAGCGGCACTTCCTTGCGCAACGCTTTCTGTATTTCATCCTCGACACCATAAAGATCGAAGATCGGCCGCTCACCCGGATAGTGTTCGACACGATCGGTAAGGCCGGGCATGAATTGCCGCGCGAATTCCAGCGTGCGTTCGAACGTTTCATGCGAATCCACGCGCACCTTCTCTATCTCGTCGTGCATGAGGTCGCGCAACACGCGCAGCGGCAGCGGCGGTTCCTCGTACACGCGTTCGCCGGGTTGCGCGCGCGCGATCGCTTCGGAAACCGTCTGCCACACGCGGGTCACGTAGGCGACATCTTCGCCGAGCGCTTCGGCGCCCAGTCCCTCTGCATTGGTGCGCGCGATCAAACCGAAACCGTCACCCGCCAGCCCGGCCATGATGCCGCGCAGGCGTTCGCGTTCGACTTCGTCCTCGATGCGCACCGATACGCCCCGCGTCGCGCTGTCCGGCAACAGCACCAGGTAGCGCGATGGAATGGAAAGGTGGGTGGACAGCCGCGCGCCCTTGCTGCCGATCGGATCCTTGATGACCTGCACGATCACGCGCTGGCCTTCGTGCACCAGCTCGGTGATCGGCGGTGTGACAACGGGTGCGGATGCAACGCCGTCGATGGGTTCGGCATTGAGGACGGGGTGCGCCATGTCCGCCGCATGCAGGAACGCGCTGCGCTCCAGCCCGATGTCGACGAACGCGGCCTGCATGCCCGGCATCACGCGTTTCACCCGTCCGCAATAAATGTTGCCGACATAGCCGCGGCGCCCGCTCCGCTCGACGTGCACCTCCTGCAGCATCCCGTTCTCGACCACGCCGACGCGCGCCTCGCGGGGCGTGACGTTGATCAGGATTTCCTCGGTCATGTCGAGCGCTCGAAGTGGACTTTTTGCAAAGTAGTTGTCCGTGAAGTGATCACCGGCCCACACATCCCTGTGCGTCGCGCTATTCGCGCCATCCCTGGCGCTCACCCTTTCGGGCCGCCTCCGGCGTTCGGGCGCGCTCCTGCGCGCCTCGTCGCCGGAGCGAGATGCCATTCAAGGCATCTCGCGAAAGTTCCGGCTCACCCTCTTATATCCGGGCGCCCGTGTACCTGTCGATGCACGAAACCCGCCCGTTCAGGACCCGTCACGCCGCCCGCCCGCCTCGCGCAGCAGGCGCACTGTCTCGAACAGCGGCAGGCCCATCACCCCCGAGTAGCTGCCGGACAGGTGCGCGACGAAGCCGGCCGCCCGGCCCTGGATCGCGTAGCCGCCGGCCTTGCCGAACGGCTCTCCGGTGGCGACATAGCGTTCAATTTCGCCGGCATCCAGTTTCGCAAAAGTCACGGCGGATACGCTGATGGCGATGCGTTCGCCCTTTGTGCTCGCGCAGCACACCACCGAAATCACCTCATGCGTGCGGCCGGACAGCGCGCGCAGCATCGCCGCCGCGGCGGCGGCATCGCGCGGTTTGCCGAACACGCGGTCGTCCAACACAACCTCGGTGTCGGCTCCGAGCACGATGGCGTTCGAATCGCGTTCGATCACGGCCTGTAATCCCGCGCGGGCTTTCCCGCACGCCACGCGTTCGACGTAGGCGCGCGGGGGTTCGTTCGCGACGCGCACTTCCGGCACGTCCACGTCCACCGTTTCGAAAACCGCGCCGATTTGCGCGAGCAGTTCGCGGCGGCGCGGGGATTGCGAGGCGAGATAGAGCATCGCGCAAGCATAACCGGCGGGTGGCAGGCCCCGCGCTCGTCTCCCTCTTCCCCGGGGAGAGGGCCGGGGTGAAGGCTCAAAACTTGTTTGAACCCCCCAGGACTGAGCGAGAGCAATGCTCGCATCCATCATTTCTACCGGCAGGAGCAGCACCGGTACTTCGCCAGAAGTGCGGAAGAAGTGGATACCAGGTACGGAGAGACATGATAGTTCAGCCAACCGGGCGATCACCCGCTGCGTGGCGTCGCACCGGTTACCTCAAGCGTCACCCACGGTGGTAGGGATGCCCATTGAGGATGGTCACCGCGCGATAAAGCTGCTCGGCGACGACCAGCCGCACCAACATGTGCGGGAGCGTGAGCGGGCCGAGTGACCAGCGCTGGTCGGCGCGTTGCAGCACGTCGCGGGCGTGGCCATCGGGGCCTCCGATCAGGAACGCGACATCGCGGCCCGCCATGCGCCAGTTCGACAATTGTTGCGCGAGTTGTTCGCTGGACCACGCCGTGCCGCGGCCGTCCAGTGCGACGACGTGCGCGCCGCGCGGCAGCGCGGCGAGCAACGCCGCGCCTTCGTGTTCCATCGCGCGCATATCGTCGCGGCCCTTGCCACGCGCGCCGGGTTTGATTTCGACAAGTTCCAGCGGCAGGTCGCGCACCAGGCGTTTCGTGTACTCCGCGAAACCTCCCGCCACCCAACCCGGCATGCGTTCGCCGACCGCGATCAGCTTCGCGCGCATGCACGGTTATTCATCGTGTTGCTCAACCGGCGTTCGCGGCTTCGGCTTCCGGCGTCTGGTCACCCACCGTCCACAGGCGTTCCAGCCCGTAGAACTCGCGGATGCGCGGCAGCATCACGTGCACGATGATGTCGCCGAGGTCCACCAGCACCCATTCGGCTTCGGCCTCGCCTTCCACGCCCAGCGGCAACATGCCCGCACGCTTGGCGAACTTCACCACTTCGTCGGCGATGGATTTGACGTGACGCGAGGAGGTGCCCGAGGCGATGATCAGCAGGTCGGCGATGGAAGTGCGTCCGCGTACGTCGATTTCGCGGATGTCGTGCGCCTTCAATTCATCGAGGGCGGCGAGTACGCGCCGGCGCAGGGTCGCTGTGGTGGGGGGACGGGTGACGGGGGTGGCGGCGGAGCGTAACTTGGTCTGGCTGGTCAAGTTGTGGAAGGCCTCAATCCTTGGTGGGCACGCGGGATGCGCGGCTTCAGTATGCACCGCTCGGGTTCGAGTGCAAGTGCGGCGCACATCAAGAGCGGGAGCGGGGAACGGGGAACGGGGAAGCTGTCGGCGCCCCCGGTCCCCGGTCCCCGTTCCCTGTTCCCGCTTTCAACCGATAGGGTCGCAACAATCCAGGATCCGCCAGCAGCGCATCGGGCAACAGCCAGCGCGGCTCGCGTCCTTCCGCCAGCAACGCGCGGATGCGCGTGGCGGAAATACCGAGCGCCGATACCACCATGTCCAGAACCTTGCCGGCGGCGGCGCTGCATAGATCGGCAAGGTCGTCCGTTTTGCGGGCCGCCACTTCGGCAGCCAGCTCATCCGGCATCGCCGGGATCTGCGCGGGCCGGGTGAGCACGCACACATGCGCAAGCTCGAACAGCTCGCGCCAGCGGTGCCAGGTCGAAAGGCCGGCGAATGCATCGGCGCCGATCAGCAGCACCAGTGGACGTCCACCGCCGATTTCCGAGCGCAACGAAGCCAGCGTATCGAAGGTGTAGGACGGCCCCTCGCGTTCAAGCTCGCGAAGGTCGAGTGCAAGACGATCCTGCCCCGCAAGCGCGGCACGCAGCATCGCGGCGCGTTCGGTGGCGCTGGCGACCGGCTGCGGCCGGTGCGGCGGAATCTTCGCCGGCACGATGCGCACTTCGGCACCCAGCGCTTCGGAAGCTTCCCACGCAGCGCGCAGGTGCCCGATGTGGATGGGGTCGAAAGTACCGCCGAAGATGACGAGCGGTCGCATGCTCATCACGCGGCCAGTAGCGTGGCAACCGCGCGCGGCTGCGCGATCGCGACCAGCAGGCGTTCCATTTCGCGCCACGGATCGCCTGTCTCGCGACCCTTGGCCATGCGATCGATGCGCGCGCACTGGGCGAGGCAGCGACGCCAGTGCGCGTTGCCGCGGCCGGCACGCTGCAAGGCGCCCGCGAAGAGTTTCTGGCGTGCAGGCCAGAAGTTGTACTCGGCGCGAGCACCCGTCGCAAAATCGGGCGCCGACGCCAGCCGCAGCGCGAGGTCAAGCTGGTTGAGCAGCCAGCCGAGCATCGGGATCACGTCCTCGCCTTCCGCACGCAGGCCGATCAGTATTTTCAATGCCCGCGGCGCATCGCCGCCGAACGCGGCGTCGGTGAGCCTGAACACGTCGTATACCGCGTTGTCGTCGCCGAGCGATTCCAGATCAGCCGCACTGACGGCGCCGCCGGAGCGCAACGCGGCGAGCTTGTCGATTTCCTGCGCGATCGCGAGCAGGTTGCCTTCCGCGCGTTCGGCCAGCAACGCGATGGCATCCTCGCTGGGCGCGAAACCCTTGACGCCCATGCGCGCACGAATCCACGCCGGCAGCTCATCCACGCGCGGCGCACGCAACCACGCGTACACGCCCGCGCGCTCAATCGCCTTCACCCACGCACCCTCGTGTTTCTTGCTCCATTGCATCGCGCTGACCAGCAGCACGGTGTCGGGCGCCGGCGATTCGCACCATTCCATGATTGCGGCGGAGCCGTCGCGGTCGGGCTTGCCAGTGGGCAGGCGCAGTTCGATCAGGCGCCGCGACGCGAACAGCGAAAGGCTGGCCGCGCTGCGCGCCAACTGGTCCCAGTCGAAATGCGCCTCGACGTCCAGCACTTCGCGTTCGGTGTAACCGAGTGCACGCGCACGCGCACGCAGCGCGTCACCCGCTTCCTGCAACTGCAAAGGTTCGTCGCCGGCCAACAGATACACCGGTGCGAGATCACCCTTCGCCAGCGTCTTCAGAAAAGTCTCGAAGGCGTCGGCCACGGTCAACCAGAGCTGGATGGGGAGGCGGGCACCACGGCGGTGGAAGCGGGAGCCGGCATGCTGGTGCCCGACGGCGCGACGGGCGTGCCGAGGCGCGCCTGCGCTTCCAGGCGACGCATCACCGCATCCGTCATTTCGCGTACCAGGCTGCGCTGGATGGCCTCCGTCTCGCTGGTGATCGCCGAGAACTGGGTCTGGTCGATCGCGAATTCGTGCGAAAGCGAAATCGTCTGCACCGGGACGACCGTCTTGCCCTGGGCATCGGTCAGGGTGAACTGCACGTCGAAACCCACCACGTATTCGCCCACGCGCTGCACCGCGCCGCTGGTCAGCATGCGCGAGGAAAACGCTGCCACCGGCACCGCCAAGGTGGCGACGCCCTGGGTTGAAGTGTCCAGCACGTTCACCTTGCTTGCGCGCAACGCCGCGGCGAGCGAGCGCGGGAACTCGCCGCCGCCGTTCACCTGCAGGTACACCTGCTGCTGCATGACCGCGGGCAACGCCGCGCTGCCGCGCAGGTGGAAGCCGCAGCCGGCGAGCAAAACGAATCCCACGACGCACAACATCGTTTGCAGCCATCGCTGGGTCATGAAAGCTCCGTTGTGCGTGGGCGCGGGACTGGCGTGAGCATAACAATGAAGCCGTCATCCCGGCGAAAGCCGGGGTCCATTTTCAACTGGAAAGCGGCTGGAAGGTCAAAATGGATTACTCGCCGCGTCCTGCGGCTCGTCCTTCGGATCATCGGCTCCGCCGATGTTCGCTTCGGCATCCTGCCTCCGCAGTCCAAGTTCCGCATCCGATGGAGCCGGATGCGGCCCCGGAATGACGACAGGGTTGATTGGTCGTTCCGAGTCGCGCGAAAGCATAGCAGCGGCACCCACTGATACTGCTTCAACCCACAACGATGTTCACGATCTTGCCCGGCACCACGACCACCTTGCGCACGGCCTTGTCGCCGATGGCCGCGACCACACCCGGCAGCGCGCGCGCGGCGGCCTCGAGTTGCTCGCGTGGCGCATCGAGCGCGGCTTCGAGCGTGCCGCGCAGCTTGCCGTTGACCTGCACCGCCAACGTCGCGCTGTCGCGCACCAGCGCGACCGGGTCAGCCTTCGGCCACGGCACGTCCTCGATCAGGGTTTCCTCGTGACCCAGCACCTGCCACAGCGCGTGACTCGCGTGCGGCGTGAACGGGTTCAGCAGCAGCACCATGGCCTCCAGCGCTTCATGGCGCAGCGCACGGCCGGCGTCGCTCATGTCGTCGAACTTCGACAGCGCGTTCAGCAATTCCATCATCGAAGCGATCGCGGTATTGAAGTTGCGGCGGCGGCCGATGTCGTCGCCGACCTTGGCGATGGTTTCGTGCAGCTGCCGGCGCATCGCTTTTTGCGCGGGGCTCAATGAAGCCGGATCGATCCCGGGATGATCGGGTTGCGCCGCATGCGTCACCACGTCGCGCCAGAACCGGCGCAGGAAACGCGCCATGCCCTCGACGCCGGCTTCGTTCCATTCCAGCGACTGGTCGGGCGGCGAGGCAAACATCGAGAACAGCCGCACCGTGTCGGCGCCGAACTTGTCGATCATCACCTGTGGGTCGACGCCGTTGTTCTTCGACTTCGACATTTTCTCCGACGTGCCGATCGACACCGGCAGCCCATCGACCTTCAGCGTCGCACCGACCACGCGGCCGCGTTCGTCGCGCTGGATGTCCACGTCGGCGGGATTGATCCAAGTCTTCTCGCCGTCCGCATCCTCGCGATGGAACGTCTCCGCCACCACCATGCCCTGGCACAGCAGGTTGGTCGCCGGTTCGTCCGAATGCACCAGCCCCGCATCGCGCAGAAGCTTGTGATAGAAGCGGAAATACAGAAGGTGCAGGATCGCGTGTTCGATGCCGCCGATGTACTGGTCAACCGGCAACCAGTAATTCGCGCGCGCGTCGATCTGGGCCGCGGCGCCAGGCGAGGTGTAGCGCGCGTAATACCACGACGATTCCATGAAGGTGTCGAAGGTATCGGTTTCGCGCTCCGCCGCGCCGCCGCACTCGGGGCAGCGCGTCTTGCGCCATTCGGGATCGGATTTCAGCGGCGACTGCACGCCACTGAACGCGACGCCTTCCGGAAGCACCACTGGCAACTGGTCTTCCGGCACCGGCACCGCGCCACACTTCGCGCAGTGAATGATCGGGATCGGGCAGCCCCAATAACGCTGCCGCGACACGCCCCAGTCGCGCAGCCGCCAATTCACCTGGCGCCCGCCACGGCCTTCGCGCTTGAAACGTTCGGCCAGCGCGTCGAACGCTTGCCGGTAATCCATGCCGTCGTACTCGCCGGAATTGACCAGCGTGCCGTGGTCGGTGAACGGACCCTCGGTGATGATGCGGTTTTTGAATTCCGCCAGCAATTCCTCGATCGGCCGGGGCTCCGCCACGTCGATGGCCTTCGACTGGCCCAGCGCCGCGCTCATCGCATCGGTGTTGTCGGCGGCGTCGCGTGCAAGTTCCCGGATCGCATCGCGCACCGGATCGCTGACGATCACCATCGTGATCGGCAAGTCGTACTTCGTCGCGAATTCCCAGTCGCGCTGGTCGTGACCCGGCACCGCCATCAACGCGCCGGTGCCGTAACTCATCAGCACGAAATTGGCGATCCAGATCGGGATGCGCTCGCCCGTCACCGGATGCAGCGCCGACAAGCCGGTATCGATGCCGCGCTTCTCGCGCGTTTCCAGTTCAGCTTCCGAAACGCCGCCCTGCTTGCATTCCTCGATGAACGTCTGCAACGCGGGATTGTTGCGCGCGGCTTCGAGCGCCAGCGGATGCTCGGCGGCGACCGCGAGATAGGTCACGCCCATCAGGGTGTCGGGCCGCGTGGTGAAGACTTCCAGCGAGCCACCCCCTTCGACGTCGAAACGGATTTCCAGGCCTTCCGAGCGCCCTAGCCAGTTGCGCTGCATGATCTTGACTGCGTCCGGCCACCCGGGCAGCTTGTCCAGGCCGTCCAGCAATTCCTGCGCGTAGTCGGTGATCTTCAGGAACCACTGCGGGATCTCGCGCTTCTCGACGATGGCGCCGGAACGCCAACCACGGCCGTCCACGACCTGTTCGTTGGCCAGCACGGTCTGGTCGACCGGATCCCAGTTCACCACGCTGTTCTTGCGATAGACGAGCCCCTGCTTGAACAGGCGCGTGAACATGCGCTGTTCGTGCACGTAATACGACGGATCACAGGTCGCGAACTCGCGCGACCAGTCGATCGCGAAACCCATCGCCTTGAGCTGCCCGCGCATGTGCGTGATGTTCTCGCGCGTCCACTTCGCGGGCGGGATGCCACGCTTGATCGCCGCGTTCTCGGCCGGCAGCCCGAACGCATCCCACGCCATCGGCTGCAGCACGTTGCGGCCCTGCATGCGCGCAAAACGGCTGATCACGTCGCCGATCGTGTAGTTGCGCACGTGGCCCATGTGCAGCGCGCCCGACGGATACGGCAGCATCGACAGGCAGTAATACTTCTCGCGCGCGGAGTCTTCCTTCACCTCGAACGCGCGGGTGTCGGACCAGAACTTCTGCGCGGCGGCTTCGACGGCGCTGGGGTTGTAGGCGCTGCGGTCGTAGGTTTCCTGCATGGCTGCGGTGCGGCGGCATCGATGGCTGGGAATGGGCCAGCCTACCGCAGTGCAGCAAAAGCGCCAAGCGGCACTCGAATGGCGATTCGTCCCGGGCGCAGGCCCATCTTGAATAAAGACGGAGCCGAAGCCGAAGGGCAGCTGCGCTTTGACCTCGTTCGCTTCGCTCACTACGCCCCGCGCGAACGGCTTGAATCCCAGCCCAGCCCACTACCCGCTTGCAGCATTGACGCCACATGACCTTTCGACCTGCGACAGCCACCTTGCCGTCTGGTTATGATTCCCGCCTTAACCCAAAACGAGGGGAACACGATGCGCGCTGCGAGCCACTTTTCCAGGATTCCACTCATTGCGGCCGTCGCCGCGTTGACGATCACCGCTGCGCAGGCGGCCGATACGCCGACCGCATCGGAGTCACCGGCTCCGGAGATCACGGTGATCCATTGCGCGCACCTGATCGACACCGTCGCCGGAAAGATGCTCGGCGCGACCAGCATCGTCATCGACGGTCAGCGCATCAAGGAAGTGGTGGCGGGCTCGGTAAATCGTGACGGCGCCAAGGTGATCGACATGCCCGCGAACGATACCTGCATGCCGGGGCTGATCGACTCGCACACGCACCTGACGATGCAATTCGGCAAGAGCACCTACAGCGACAAGTTCCGGCTGAACCCGGCCGATTACGCGATCCGGAGCACGGTGTACGCGCGGCGCACGCTGCTGGCGGGGTTTACCGCGGTGCGCAACGTCGGTGACGACCACAACGAGTCGATCGCGCTGCGCAACGCGGTCAACGCGGGCGAAGTGCCGGGGCCGCGCATCTTCAGTGCCGGGCAGTTCATCGGTACCACCGGCGGCCACGCCGATCCGACCAACGGTTTTCGCTGGGACCTGCAGGGCGATCCCGGCCCGAAGGACGGCATCATCAATTCGCCGTCCGATGCGTGGAAGGCGGTGCGCCAGCATTACAAGGACGGCGCGGACCTCATCAAGATCATGCCGTCGGGCGGCGTGCTGGATGAAAGCTCCAGTTCCGAAAACCCGCAAATGACGCTGGACGAGATCAAGGCGGTCGTCGCCGCAGCGCACGACTACGGATTCACCGTGGCCGCGCACGCGCATGGCGCCGAAGCGATCCGCCGCGCGGTGCTGGGCGGCGTCGATTCCATCGAGCACGGCACCTTCATGAATGACGAAGACATGAAACTCATGAAGGAACACGGCACCTGGCTGGTGCCGACCATCATCGCCGGCGAGTTCACGATGGAGAAGGCGAAGGAAGGCTGGTATCCGCCGCAGGTTGCGCGCAAGGCGCTGGAAGTCGGGCCGAAGATCATGGCCACCGCAGGCAAGGCGTACAAGGCGGGCGTGAAGATCGCGTTCGGCACCGACGCCGGCGTGTACCCGCACGGCGAGAACGCGCAGGAGTTCGTGTACATGGTGCAGGCCGGCATGCCGCCCATGTACGCGATCCAGGCCGCCACCACGCACGCCGCGGCACTGCTGAAACATTCGCAGGATTTCGGCAGCATCAGCGCCGGCAAATACGCCGACGTGGTGGCGGTTCCGGGCAATCCACTCGACGACATCGCGCTGATGAAGAACGTGGATTTCGTGATGAAGGAAGGCACCGTGTACAAACAGGGCGGCAAGCCCACCGGCGCCGCGCTGAAATCCAGCCTTGGAATGTGAGGCAACGGCCTCCACCTATCCGCCCATGAATTTCAAACCAAAACCCGACAGCGCGACCACGCCCGCCGACTCGTTCGTGTTCGAAGCAGGCGAAGCCAATTTCGAAACCGATGTCTTGCAGGCGTCCTTGCAAACGCCGGTGCTGGTGGACTTCTGGGCGACGTGGTGCGGGCCGTGCAAAACGCTTGGCCCTATCCTGGAAAAACTCGCCGGCGAATACGCCGGCGCGTTTCGGCTGGCCAAGATCGACTGCGACAAGGAACAGCAGCTCGCCGGAATGTTCGGCGTGCGCAGCATCCCCACGGTCGTGCTGATCCAGGGCGGGCAGATCGTGGATGCGTTTTCCGGCGCGTTGCCGGAATCGCAGGTGCGCGAATTCCTGACGCGCCATCGCGTCGAACCCTCCGCGCGCATCGAAGCGCCCGCGCAGGATGTCGATGAGAACGCTCCGGCCGAAACGCCGCAGGCCACGATCGCGCGCCTGAGCCAGGCGCTCACGGCAGCGCCCGATGATGCGGGCCTGAAGCTCGACCTCGCACTCGCGAAAGCGCGGGCGGGCGACACGGCGAACGCGCAGGCCGCGCTGGATGCCCTGCCCGTCGATCTGGCCGAGGATGATCGCGCCAAGGCGCTGGCCGCGCTGCTGGCGATGCAACAGTCCGTCGCCGCGATCCCGCCGGCCGCGGATTTGCTGGCGCGCGTCGAACGCAATCCGCGCGATTTCGCCGCGCTGGATGGCCTGGGCGTGCGCCAGTTGCTGGGCGGTGACGCCGCGAACGCCATGCGGCATTGGCTGGTGATCCTGGCTGCCGACCGCACCTGGAATGACGGCCTCGCGCGCAGGCGCCTGCTGGATGCGTTCCGCATCGTGCACGACGAGGCATTGGTGTCGGCCACGCGCCGCAAGATGTCCTCGCTGCTGTTCTGAAGCCGCGTACGCGCGGCACGGCTGCTGCATAATTGGCGCGAAAGCAGGAGCCTGCATGTTCCGCCACTTGTTCCGTTATGAACACCGCAGCGAACCGTTGCTTCCGTGGCGGCTGTTCCTGCTGCGCCGCGTCGGCAAGACGGCGGCCGCCGCCACGGCGGTCATCGTTGTTTCACTGATCCTGGGCATGCTCGGCTACCGCCTGACCGAAGGCATGGGCTGGCTGAATGCCTTCCTGAACGCGTCCATGATCCTCGGCGGCATGGGCCCGGTGGACACGCTGCACAGCGCCCCCGGCAAACTGTTCGCCGGCATCTATGCGCTTTACAGCGGCCTGGTGCTGGTCGGCACGGCTGGCCTGCTGCTGGCACCGTTTGTGCATCGCCTGCTGCACCGGTTCCACCTGGAAGGTCGCCGCGAAGGCCAGGATTGATCGCCTTGAATGCAGCGCATCGCCGCCGTCAATACCTGTCCCGGCCCGGGTCCGCTTCGGCGCGCCCGGCGCCTTGGCACGCGCGCGCGCTTTCCCCATGAGCGACATCGAGGCCAACCAGATGGATGTGCCCGGCTACCGATTGGTGCGTCCGATCGGAACCGGCGGCATGGCGACCGTGTACGTCGCGATGCAGCGCTCGCTGGAACGGCAGGTCGCGGTGAAAGTGTTCGACACGGTGGACGTCGAAGCCATAGCGCGCTTCGAACAACTGTTGCGCACCAGCGCGCGGCTTTCGAATCCGCACATCGTGGGTGCGCATCAGATCGGACGCACCGCGGACGGCCGCACCTTCCACTCGATGCCGTTCCTGTTGAGCGCCGAACTCTCGCGGCACAACCTGCGTTCGAAACCCCTGAAGGTGGCGGCGTTGCTGCGCGAAATACTGGACGCGCTGGCTTATGCGCACCGGCGCGGAATCGTGCACGGCGGCGTGAAGCCGGCCAACGTGTTGTTCGACGAGCGCGGGCATGCGCGGCTGGCCGATTTCGGGATCGCGCGTTGCGCCGCCGAATTGGGTCATCCGCACCCTGCCGCAGCCGGCTACCTGAGCCCGGAACAGGCGCGCGGCAACCCGCCCGGACAGCGCTCCGATTTGTACAGCGTCGGCGTGCTGGCGTACGAACTGCTGACGGGCGCGCTGCCGTTCCAGGGCGAGGATGCGGTGGCCACCGCCATCGCGCACGTCGAGCAGCCCATTCCGCGATTGCCGCCGATGGTCGGTGCATGGCAGGCGTGGATCGACAAGGCGCTCGCCAAGGTGCCCGAACGGCGCTTCCAGAGCGCGCAAGAAATGGCCGATGCACTGTCCGCGATCGATGGGTTGCAGGAAAGTGGCGTGCATCCGGTTCGCAACCCGGTGAGGTTGCACGTGCCCGCGTTGGCGGTCGCCGGCGCGGCGCTCGTCGTGGCGGCGGGAGCGATCGCGGGCTGGGCCACGTGGAAGCACCACCGCGCACCCGTCGTGACGACAAGCAGTGCCCCCGCGATGGCGGCGGTCAGCGCGCCGACTGCGGAAGTACCCGCGGCGTCCGCGCAGCCCACGGCGCCCGAGACGCCCGCACCGCTCGCCGGACGCGTGCAGATCCTGATCGCGCAAGCCGACGCGTTGCGCGCAGGCGATCACCTCTTTTCGCCGCCCGGCGACAACGCCGCCGAGCAATACCTCGCTGCGCTGGCGCTCGATCCCGGCAATCCGGCCGCGGTGGCCGGCATCGACGCGATGCTCGCGACGTTGCGTCACCGGTTGGACAACGCCTGGCGCGATGACAAGCCTTCGCAAGCGATGGCCCTGCTGAAACAGTGTGATCTGCTGGCAACGCATGCAGGCATTTCGGCAAGCCGCGATTGGCGGGAGCAACGGGCCGCGCTCGCGAAAACCGTTGGCAGCAGCGTTGCGACGGCGGCCCGGAATCACGACGCCAAACGCGTTGTCGCCTTGAAACCGCTGGCGGACGCGTTGCCCGCGCGCTATCCCGCCGGCTTCGACCCCGCCACGGCGGAACGCGAAGCCACCACGCTTGCCGCGGGAACGCTGCTGCGCGATCCGAATGGTCCCGTGCTTGCCTATGTGCCGGCCGCGGACAATGCACCGGCTTTCGCGATCCAGCGCGTCGAAGTGACGCGCGCCGATTACGCCGCCTTCGTGCAGGCGACGCATCGCCCCGCGTCGAAGTGCCTGGAAGCCTACAACCCGTTCTCGCGGATGCAGCATCTCACCTGGCAAAACCCGGGCTTCGCGCAGGGCGGCGATCATCCGGCCGTTTGCGTGAGCTGGGACGATGCCACCGCGTACGCGGCATGGCTGTCGAAAACCACCGGTCAAGACTATCGCTTGCCCAGCGGAGCCGAATGGCTGCGCGCGGCGCAGGGCGTACCCAGGGAAAGCCCGTGCCGGCTCGGCAACGTTGACGATGTCAGCCGCAAGAGCGCCATGGACAACGACAAGTTGTCGTGCAACGACGGCGCCGAATACACCGCAGCCGTCGGGCATTATGCGCCCAGCGGCGTAGGCGCCTTCGACATGTACGGCAACGTCAGCGAGTGGATGGCGGGCGGCAGCGCCGGTTCGCGCGTGTTCCGCGGATTGTCGTGGCGCGACGGCAGCCACCAGACGCCGCTCGGGCGCCAGGGCACCGCTGACTCCGGCGTCGGCTATACCAACGTGGGCTTTCGCGTGGTGCGGGTGATCGACCCGGCGCACACCGCGCCACCTGCGGTTTCCGGTCACTGACGCCGGCGTTCGGGCGCACCCGTCCGCTACCACGCTGCGCGACGCCGGGTCACGTTCGCCGCGGTATCATCGAAACACAGGGGTTTGCTGGAAACCGCCACGGAGGGCGGAGATCGATGGCAACCACCCGCCCCTCCACCGCTGCAGACATGGCCATCCAGCCGGTTCCCGCGCGCCCATGAACGTCCGCGACGCACACCCGGTCGAGACGCCCGACTACCGGCTGATCCGGCGGATCGGGGCAAGCACTGCGGCGTCCGTGTACGCGGCAACGGAACTGTCGAGCGGGCGCCCGCTGGCGATCAAGATATTCCATCGCGTCGACGCCGAACGCCTCGCGGGCCTGGAGCGGCAATTGCAGGGGAACGCGCAACTCGCGCACCCGAACATCGTGCGCGTGCACGGTACCGGGCGCACGCGCGACGGCCGCCTTTTTTATGCGATGCCGGTGCTGCTCGGCTTCGAGCGGATGCGCCCAGACCTGCTCGGCAGGCCGTTGCGAATCGCCATGCTGCTGCGCGATCTGCTCGCGGGGCTGGACGACGCGCACCACTGCGGCGTGGTGCACGGGGACATCAAACCTTCCAACGTGCTGTTTGACGAACAAGGGCGAGCGTTGCTCGCTGATTTCGGGATCGCGCGATGCATGACCGAAACGGATGGCGAGCTGGCAAGTCCACACTCGGACCTTCACGACATCGGGATGCTCGCGTACACATTGCTGGCGGGAGCGTCGGCAGCCCGCCAACACGGCGCCATCGCCCCGCCCGGGCCGTCCGGACTGCCTACACTTCGGCTTCCGCCCGGTACCGCCGCGTGGCAGCCATGGTTCGACAAGGCGCTGGCCGGGTCGCCGGATCAGCAGTTCGAGAGCGCGCAGGCGATGGCCGACGCTCTCGGCACGATCGCCGGACGCAGGCACCGCGGGAGCGGCGGCGCCGTCACGACTGCCACGGTGCGCCCCGAACGCATACCGAGGTGGAGGTTGCGCACCGCGCTCCCTATCGCGGCGATCGTGGTGCTGCTCGGCTGGACCGGATGGGACTACCTGAGCGAGCCCACCGTGGCCGACAGCATGCCTGCGGTGGCGAGCAGCGAAACGTCCATCGTGCCGCCGGCGGCTAGCATCGAAGCGCCGGCGTTGCCGATGGCCGTCGCGCAACCCGCAGCGGCATTGCCCGGCGAGGCCTCGTCCGCGCCGCCGCTGGCGGATCGCGTGCAGGCATTGATCAGCACGGCCGACACCCTGCGTGCCAAGGGCCACCTGTTTTCGCCGCCGTTCCACAACGCCGCAAGCAAGTACCTCGCGGCACTCATGCTCGACCCGGGCAACCGTTTCGCGACCGCAGGCATCGGCGCCACGTTGACGGCGTTGCGCGATCGATTGGAGAAAACTTGGCGTGACGGCCGCGATACCACTGAAGCTGCCCGCATGTTGCAGCAGGGCGACGAACTGGCGAAACACTCGGATGCGCCGTCACGCCGCGTCTGGCGCAAGTACCGCGGTCGACTGGCGCAACAAGTCGGCGATGCTCTGGCGCGGGCGGCGCGCGTGCATGACACACGAAAAATCGCGATGCTGGAACCTCTCGCCAAGACACTCCGCGTTGGTTCTCCCGGGGAATTTGATCTTGCTGCGGCAGGCCGCGCGGCGAATACACAGATGCCGGGTACGCCCGAGACCGGAGAGCACATGCGCGATCCGCGAGGCCCACCGCTCGTTTACGTGCCCGCCACCGGCCGGCTTCCGGCGTTTGCGGTCGGGCAGGTCGAAGTCACGCGTGCGGACTACGCGGCGTTCGCCCGTGCGACGCAACGATCCGCCGCGAGGTGCCTCGCCGCCCACAACCCGTTCTCGCGACTGCGGCACCTCACCTGGCGCTCGCCGGGCTTCACGCAAGGTGGCGATCATCCGGCGGTGTGCGTGAGCTGGGACGATGCCGCCGCCTATGCCGCATGGCTGTCGAAAACGACCGGCGAAACCTATCGTCTGCCGAGCGACGAACAATGGCTGCGGGCGGCGCGGGGCGTGCCGAAGGGCGATCCGTGCAAGCTCGGCAACGTCGATGACGTCAGCCGCGGGGACAGGCTGGACGACGACCGTTGGTCCTGCAGTGATGGCGCCGAATTCACGGCGCCCGTCGGGCACTACGCCCGCAGCGGCGTCGGCGCCTTCGACCTGTACGGCAACGTCAGCGAATGGGTGGCTGGGGGAAGCGTCGGTTCGCGCGCGTTCCGCGGGCTGTCGTGGCGCGATGGCAGCCACGAAACCCCGCTCGGCAGCCGCGGCACTGCCGATTCGGATGTCGGCTACACCAGCGTGGGCTTCCGCGTGGTGCGGGTGATCGATCCCGTGCATCCCGCGCCGGTGGCAGCATCAAGCCACTAAGGGGGGGAACTGCGAAGCATGACTTGTGGCGTATGCCCCCGCGGGCGTGCGCGCGCATACTCCGGCGGCCGCGGCGCTTGCATGCGCCGACCCCTCTCGCCCATCAGCCGGAAATCGCCCATGAAAGCCAATCGCCTCGCCGTCGCCCTCGCCTCATTGTTTTTGTGCGGCACTCCTGCGTTCGCTGCCGCGCCGCCGAGTTCTTCCGCGCCGGCCAGCTCTGCCAGTACCGGCAGCGAAAACAGCCAGGCGGAAAGCCTGACCGAGCGATTGATGAAGCCGCTGTCGTCCACCACCAGCGGCACCGTCACGGTGGAAGGCAAGGCGATCAGCTACAAGGCGGTGGCCGGCACGCTGGTGATCGATGGCACCGGCGCCAAGGAGTCCACGCCCGAAGTGGCGATGAGCTACTTTGCCTACTTCAAGCAGGGCGCCGATCCATCCAAGCGCCCGGTTACCTTCATCTACAACGGCGGCCCGGGCTCTTCCACGGTGTGGCTGCACATGGGCGCGTGGGGCCCGAAGCGCGTCGTGACCAGTGACGACACGCATACGCCGGCCGCGCCATACCAACTGGTCAACAACGACTACAGCCTGCTCGACGCCAGCGATCTGGTGTTCATCGACATGCCGGGTACCGGCTTCGGCCGCCTGCTGCCGCAGGGCAAGGACGACGCCGAGCGTGCGGCGGATCGCAAGAAGCTGGCCAAGTCGATCTGGGGCATCGACGGCGACGCGCAGGCGTTTTCGCGCTTCATCACCCAGTTCCTGTCCAAGTACAACCGCTGGAATTCACCCAAGTACCTGTTCGGCGAAAGCTACGGCACCACCCGCTCGGCGGTGCTGTCCTATATCCTCGAAACCCAGGACAACATCGACCTCAACGGCGTGATCCTGCTGTCGCAGATCCTGAATTTCGGCACCAGCGTCGACGGCGCGGACATGGACCCAGGCAACGACCTGCCCTACGCGTTGGCGCTGCCTACCTACGCCGCGACCGCGTGGTACCACCACAGACTGCCGAAGTACGACGGCGAGAAACTGGGACAACTGCTGAAGGATTCCATCGAATTCGCCAAGGGTGAATACCGCGACGCGCTGTATGCCGGCTCGACCTTGAGCCCGGCCAAGGAACGCGAAGTCGCGGAAAAACTGCACGACTTCACCGGCCTGCCGGTCAATTACCTGCTGAAAGCCGACCTGCGCGTCACCGGCGGCATGTTCGAACACGAATTGCAGAACGGCAGCGACACCACCACCGGCCGTCTCGACACCAGGTTCTCGGGTCCGAGCATGGATCCGCTGGGCAAGGAATCGGATTACGACCCGCAGTCCGCCGCCATCAGTTCGGCCTACGTGTCGGCCTTCAACGACTATGTACGCAACGACCTGAAGTTCGGCGACGGGATGAAGTATCGCCCCTCGGTCTACGGCGCCGACGACTTCGACTGGGACTTCAAGCACAAGCAGCCCGACATGCACTTCGCATGGCCGCTCGTCAACGTGACGCGCGACCTCGCTGGTGCCATGAAGTACAACCCGAACCTCAAGGTGATGTTGAACGGCGGTTTCTATGATCTTGCCACACCGTTCTATGCGGCAATCTACGAGGAAGAACACCTGCCGATCCC
>JAGWZT010000218.1 GCA_018971925.1 Lysobacteraceae bacterium
TAGGCCGCGGTGACGCGAATCGCCATCGGGCTGTCCAGGAACAGCTTGAACGCGCCCAGGCCCCACGCATCGAAATGCTCGGCGAAGAAGTACAGCAGTTCCTGCGTGCGCCCCACCGCGAACGCTGGAATCACCACGTTGCCGCCATCCTTGTGTGCAGCTGCGAATATCGCCGCCAGCTCCGCGATGGTGTCCTCGCGCGACTTGTGCAGACGGTCACCGTAGGTCGATTCCATCACCACCAGGTCGGCCGCGGGCACGGGCGCCGGATCGCACAGGATCGGTGTGCCATCCGGCCCGAGGTCGCCGGTGAACACCAGCCTGCGTGTGGTGCGGGTTTGGTCAACTTGCTCGTCGGCATCGATTTCCACCGTCGCGGAACCGAGGATGTGCCCGGCATCGCGCAGTGTCAGGCGCACGCCCGGCAGGATTTCCGTGGGTACCGCGTATTCGACCGCGTGCATCGATTTCGTCGCCGCATCCACGTCGTCCTGCGAGTACAGCGGCACCGAAGGTTTCTGCCCCGGCTGCAGGTGGCGGTTGTCGTGCTCGGCGTCGATCATGGCGATGTTCGCGCTATCGGCCAGCATGATCGTGGCGAGATCGATGGTCGCGGGGTGCGTGAAGATCGGCCCCGCGAAGCCGCGCTTCACCAGCAACGGCACGCGCCCGGTGTGATCGATGTGGGCGTGGCTCAAAACCAGCGCATCGATGGCTTTCGGATCGAACGGAAAATCCGCCGCGTTGCGCTCGTCGGCCTTGCGGTCGCCTTGGACCATCCCGCAATCCAGCAGCACACGCTTGCCGGCCACTTCCACCAGGTGACAGGAACCCGTCACCTCTCCGGCTGCACCATGAAACGCGATGTCCATGCGATCTCCTTGGAGCCTGTTAACGGCCACGGAAGTATGCAGGCGTTCGCCACTTGGACAAAGCGCGCCGCGCCGGCATGACCTTCGGCAGGGTGACGCCTGTTTTCGCCATGCTGGCGCGCATGACTTTCGGCAGGGTGTCGTGCCACACCGCATCGACGCTGGCACAATCCGGGGTTCCGTCGCGCATGCGCGCGGTGTCCGCTCTCCGCATCGCAATGTCAAAGGACGAATTCATGCACAAGCATCTTCTGACCCCGGTCGCGCTGGCCATTGGCGCGGCGCTCGCCGTTTCCGGTTGCAGCAACAACGCGCAGAACCCGGCTTCGTCGGCGCCCGCCGCATCGGCCGCAGCTTCGACGTCGGCGCCCGCCCCGGCGCACACCGCACCAGCGCCAGCTTCGACCGTGGCGATTCCCGCCGACCAGCCGATCGCGTTCACGCTGGATGACCAGTACAACCCCTGCAACGACTTTGACCAGTACGTCAATTCGAAGTGGAATACCGCCAACCCGATTCCTGCCGACCAGACGCGCTGGGGCGCGTTCGGCATCCTGCACGAAAAGAGCATGCAGCAGCAGAAGCAGATCCTCGAAACCGCTGCGCAGGATGCGAAAGACCACAAGGGCAGAGCGCTGGAGCAGAAGCTCGGCAACCTGTACGCCGCCGGCCTGGACACCGCTGCGATCGACAAGCTGGGTTACGATCCGATCAAGCCGCAGTTGACCGCCATCGACGGGCTGAAGACGCCAGCCGACATCGCCGATTTCCTCAACACGAGCTTCAACAACGGCGACAACTACATCTTCAACTTCGGCTCCGGCGCGGACTTCAAGGACGCCACCAAGCAGATCGGCTACGTCTTCCAGGATGGCCTGGGCCTACCGACCCGCGACTACTACCTGTCACCGAAGTACAAGGACATCCGCGACGCCTACGTCAAGTACATCGCGAAGTCGCTGGAGCTGGTCGGCACGCCGAATGCCGATGCGCAGAAGCAGGCCGACCAGGTGCTGGCGTTCGAAACCGACCTCGCCAAGGCCTCGCTGTCGCCAACCGAACTGCGCAACCTCGACAACGAGTACCACTTCGTCACGGTCGCCGAAGCCGACAAGGTCAGCCCGCACTTCAGTTGGGACAAGTTCTTCAAGGCGCAGGGCGTGGACGTGGGCAAAGGCTTCTCGCTGTCGCAGCCGAAGTTCATCGCCGAATTCGACAAGCTGCTCGCGCATGCGCCGGTATCGCAGTGGCAGGCGTACCTGAAGTTCCACCTCATCAGCAGCGCCTCGACCGCCCTGAGCCAGCCCTTCCAGGACAACCGTTTCGATTTTTACGACAAGACCCTCGCTGGTCAGCCCGAACAGAAGGTGCGCTGGAAGCGCGTGGTCGGAAAGATCAACGGCGCCATGGGCATGGGCGTAGGCGAGTTGTATGTCGCCAAATATTTCCCGCCAGAGTCCAAGGCGCGCGCCGAGCAGCTCGTCACCGAGGTTCGCGCCGCGCTCAAGGAACACATCGAGAGCCTCGACTGGATGAGTGCGGAAACCAAGAAGAAGGCGCTCGACAAGTGGGCGCTGTTCCTGCCCAAGATCGGCTATCCCGACAAGGGTGAGTGGCGCGACTGGTCGGGCCTGAACATCCAGCCCGGCAACTGGTACGCCAACCTCGAAGCGGCATCGAAGTACAACTACCACTACGACATCGGCAAGATCGGCAAGGCGACGGACCGCAAGGAGTGGGGCATGACGCCGCAAACGATCAACGCCTACTACGACCCGACCACCAACACCATCAACTTCCCGGCCGCCATCCTGCAGCCGCCGTTCTTCTACGCCAAGGGCGACGACGCGGTGAACTATGGCGGCATCGGCTTCGTGATCGGCCACGAATCCAGCCACGGTTTCGACGACCAGGGCAGCCAGTTCGATGGCCACGGCAACCGCGTGAACTGGTGGACGCCGCAGGACAAGAAGGCGTTCGACGAGCGCGCCGACGCGCTGGTCAAGCAGTACGACAGTTACGCGCCGATTCCGGGCAAGCCCGACCTGCACGTCAACGGCCGCCTGACCCTGGGCGAGGACATCGGCGACCTCGGCGGTCTCAACATCGCCTACACGGCGCTGCAGACCGCGCTGAAGGCCGATCCCAAGGAAGCCGACGCGAAAATCGACGGCATGACCCAGGACCAGCGCTTCTTCCTCAGTTCCGCACGTGTCTGGGAAGGCACCGCGCGCGACAAGACCGCGGAGCTGATGTTGAACGTCGATCCGCACGCGCCTGCCAAGGTTCGCGCTTTCGCGACCGCTTCCAACATGCCGCAGTTCGCGCAGGCGTTCCAGTGCAAGCCCGGCGACAAAATGGACCGCGCGAACCCGGTCAAGATCTGGTAATCGTCCGAATCAAGCTTCACCTTCGAGCGCCGCACATCCGTGCGGTGCTTTTTTGTTTGTCGATCCGCGCCGCGCACGCCACCCGGAACGCGCGTTCCGGTCTCATTCGAGATAGTTATTGCGAATCGTTCGCATTTGCCTTAGTATCTCCCGCGCACCGGCACGCGAGTCCCCCCACGTTCGACGCGCCACGACAACCACACAGGCACGCGCGTCCACGGGGAGCGCATCCCGCCCGAAAAGGCCAGCGAGCCTCCGCGTACGCGGCTGCCCACACAACAAGGTCCACACCTCCATGCAAGGCATCACGCGCCACAAGCACCGTTCCTCTCGCAACGGCTCACGTCCCCTCGCCATGTCCACGCTGATGACCGGCATCGCGCTGAGCCTGCCGGCGTTCGCCTCCGGCACGCCGGCATCGCCCGACGGCGTGGGCGCACCTGCACAACTGCCCACCATCAACGTCACCGCGAAACGCATCGCCTACAAGATCGATGCGGTGAAGTCGTCCAAATTCACGCAACCGTTGCTCGACACGCCGCAAACCATCAACGTCATCGGCAAGCAGATCATCCAGCAGCAGGCCGCGACCACGCTGAGCGAGGCACTGCGCAACAGCCCCGGCGTCGGCACCTTCTACGTCGGCGAGAACGGCAGCACCTCGACGGGCGACGCGGTTTACATGCGCGGCTTCGATGCCGCCGGGAGTATTTTCGTCGATGGCGTGCGCGATCTCGGCTCGATCTCGCGCGACGTGTTCGACACCGAACAGGTCGAAGTCATCAAGGGTCCCGACGGCACCGTGTACGGCCGCACCACGCCGACCGGCGCGATCAACATGGTCAGCAAGCAACCGTTGCCCGTCGATGGCGTGTCGGCGACGCTCGGCTACGGCAGCTGGAACCAGCAGCGCGGCACAGCCGACTGGAACCATGTGATCGGCGAACACGCCGCGTTCCGCCTCAACGTGATGGGCCAGAACAGTGGCGTGCCAGGCCGCGACAACCTGAAGAACGACCGCTGGGGCATCGCGCCGTCACTCGCGTTCGGGCTTGGCACGCCGACCACCGTGTACCTCGATTTCCTGCACATCACCCAGGACAACGTGCCCGACGGCGGCGTTCCGACGATCGGACTGCCGGGTTATTCATCGCCTGATCCCACGCGCCCTTTCCTCTCCGATGCGCCCACGGTCGATCC
>JAGWZT010000219.1 GCA_018971925.1 Lysobacteraceae bacterium
CGTGCGGGTGACGCGGCGGCTACGACACAAACCAGGGCCACGCCATGAAGACGCGCCTCAACGTGCATTCAATGATCGTGCGGATGTGCCAACGCTGCGCGCGACCAGCCCGCACCACGCCACGAAGTCACGCAATGAGTCCAGCGACAGAGTCAAACCGTGCGAAGGCTTTCCCGCGAATTCGCAATCTCGTCCTGGCCGCGATGGCATTGATGGCCATGGCCGCGCCCGGCGCGGTTCTCGCGGCCAGCAATACGTGCAGCTCGAACAGCCCATCCGGTGGCACCGTCACGTTCACACTGCCCAGCGAGATCGTGGTTCCGCAGAACGGCGCCACCAGCGGCCCGTTGTGGACATCGCCACCGACCACGCCTGTCAATCCACCCGGTTTCTCTTCCTGCGGCGACAACGTTCCGAATGGTCTCGAAAATGCAACCTGGCCCGGGCCCAACGCCGGCGACAACACGCTGTACCCCACCAGCCTGCCCTGGTTGTCATACCGGATATTGCAATCGGGCACCGCACTGCTGCCGTTTGGCCTTCAACCGTCCCCGACCAGCGTCGGCGCCATCAATGCCCAACTCCGCTCACCATTTCAATTGCAGCTCGTGATCACCGGCCAGGTTCCAAGCGGCAACCAGACATTGCCCACCGGCCAATTGGTACTGTGGGACTTCACGCTGGGTGGCGGAAAAATCTTCACCGTCGAAACGTTCCGCATCAGTGGCGCATCCGGCCCCGTCAACATCATCCAGCCATGTGTCATCGCGGTCGACCCAACCACGGTGACGCTGCCGACCGTAGCGGTCTCGGCATTTGCCGCGGCTGGCTCAACCACGGGCATCACGCCATTCCAGATCAAGCTGACCAACTGTCCGACAGGCAATCAGCTCAGCATCACGCTCAACACCAGCAACCCGCAGCCCGGCACGACAAGCGTCATTCAGAACACCGCCGCGACAAGTCCGGCGACGGGCGTAGGCGTTCAATTGCTGGACGGCACGGACAATCCGATCAC
Organism: Lysobacteraceae bacterium; assembly: GCA_018971925.1. Classification (GTDB taxonomy): domain Bacteria; phylum Pseudomonadota; class Gammaproteobacteria; order Xanthomonadales; family Rhodanobacteraceae; genus 66-474. Next base: position 1,019 of record JAGWZT010000219.1, read on the forward strand.
TTTCGGCAACACGATCCCGGAAGGGTCGATCCCAGGCGCAACGGTCAATCTCCCGTTCGCCGCGCGCTACTATCAAACCGGTATTGCAGTGTCGCCGGGTGCGGTCACCGCGGTCGCGACCTACACGCTGACTTATCAGTAAAGGTCACGGTGCGCGACTGCGCGAGAGTTTCGCCAGCGGTTTGCCCGTCGCGCAAGCGCAAGGTTGCAGTGACTCCCTCGGGGACCGGCGCGCCACCGAGTTCGACGAAACGCCACCGGCTGCCTTCGAGACTGTCGAGATCCGTGTTCGTTGACGCGGACGACAGAGCAGGAGACGCAGCCTGCACCGGCACGGGGTCACGCGCGGCCTGCGCGGCGGCAAGCTAACAGCCGGCGCCGCCGTCAACAGCACGGGGATTGGACGCATGGCTGGGGTCCCTCGTGGCGATGCCGCCAACGCCATCCCGGGCCGCCTGAATCAAGGTTCTGCTACATCCGCACCGATCAGGCTGCCGGGCGAAACGTGACCACCTCGCACTTGGGTGCCGGAACGCTCAACCGGCTGCCCGCCGTCAATGTCGATATGCCGGACGAACGTGGCGTTCTCCACCGTGCAATCGGGCAGATGCAAACGGCTTCCGGTACCGACGCCGGTCACGACGTATCCATCGAGGTCCAGAGGTTTGCCTGTCGTCACACGATCTTTCAAATACGCATCCAGCACCTGCCGTCCACCCGTGCGTTCGACGTCGCGCAATTTCTTCGGCACCACGATCCAGGCGTGGCCATCCACATGCCAGCTCAGCAAACGTGCATCGCCGTTCGCATCCACAAGCAGCGCGCTGTCCTGATCCACGCCCAATCCGGTGATCGCGGCGGTGTGATGATCCTTCGCTAGGCGCGCGACGAACACCAGCAACCGGCCCAAGCGGTCGCGTTGCGCAAAGTGCGTGTCGGTGATGATGCCGTGCATCAGGGTCAATGAAATGAAGTGATCGACCAGCGTCACCGCGGAACCCGCGGGATTACGCAACGCCTCCGGCGAGGTGATGCTGCCGCCATCCATCGCACCGTAACCCCATTCACCCAGGATCGCGAGCCCCGCGCTGGTGCCGCCGAGCGGTTTGCCCGCGCGCACGTGCGCGTTGATCAACGCGTTGAGCGGCGTGCCTTTCCAGAAACGCACGTAATTGGCCTGGTCGCCACCGGCGATGAAGATGCCGTCGGCGTGTTTCACGATCGCCAGCACTCGCGGATCGCTGGCCGGTGCGCGCGCGTGGAATACCAATGTTTGCACCGACGCGACGCCACCGACATCGTGGTAGATATATTTCTGCAACGCGTCGTCACCGGACGCGCGCAGGATCACGATGTGGCCGTGCCCCGCCTGCGCGGCAAACCACTCGAACGCTTTGTCGATCTCGCGACCGCCACCCATCAGCAGCAGCCCGGGCGATGTCCTGCCCGGCGTTTTCGCCGCGACGTTGCCGACGGAAAAAGACTCGTAACCCGTGGTCTTGTCTTGTGCCCACGCGCGGGCCGCCGGATACAGCAGCATGCACGCCAGCAGCGACCCAAGCAGGCCGCGCAAAGTTCGAAGCTTCACACCAGGCCCTCCATGATCATCGGACGCAACGCCGCGGCCGCCCTTCGACGGTCGCGGCGCATCCCTCGTGCCACACAACAGCAGACGAAGCGGACGTGGGTTTCCCCCATGCCCGTCGAAACCCGCCCGCGGCGCCGTGTGTTGCGTTATGGTCGCGCCATGGGGAACGCGATCGACGGATGGTTTGTAAGCGAAGTGCTTGTGCACGAACAGGCGCTGATGCGTTTTCTGCGCCGCAACTGGCGTGACCAGGACGAAGTGCCCGACCTGCGTCAGGAGGTCTACGCGCGTGTGTACGAGGCGGCCATTCGCAGGACGCCCGATTCCCCGAAATCCTTCCTGTTCGCCACGGCCCGCAACCTGCTGGTGGATCGCGTGCGCCACCAGCGCATCGTGCCCATCACGGCGGTGGGTGATATCGAGCAGTTGCACGTCATGGAAGATGAGTTGGAACCGGTCCGCTGGCTGGGCGGCCGCGAAGCACTCGCGCGCCTGGCGCGTGCGCTCGACCGCCTGCCGGACAGGTGCCGCGAGGTGGTCTGGCTGCGGCGCATCGAGGATCTTCCGCAAAAGGAAATCGCGCGCCGCCTAGGGATCAGCGAAAAGACCGTCGAAAAACATATTGCCAAGGGATCACGCATGTTGGCGGATTATTTCCACGGAGGGTCGGATGCGGGCGCCGCGCAGGGCAAGACACGCGGCACGCGCACGTGGATGCGCAAATCGATATGACGGACGACCATCGACAAATCGAGCGCGACGCCGCGGTGTGGCTGGCGCGGCGCGACGCCGGCGGCTGGACGGGCCGGCAGCAGACCGCGCTGGATGCGTGGATGACCGAGGATGTCGCGCACCGCGTGGCTTTCCTGCGCCTCGAAGCCGCTTGGCAGGAATCCGCGCGGCTGCAGGCGTTCGCCACGGGCGACCTGGCCGGTCGCATCCCCGCGCGCGGCGAATGGGCGCACTCACCCTATTTCGCACCATCCATCGGCAGCGAAAAGGCCATCCTGCACGGTCGTCGCGCCGCCCTGCGCAAACATGGCCGCTGGCCGGTCTTTGCGGGCATCGCCGCAAGCCTGCTGGTCGCCGCCGCCATCGCGGGCGGCTTCGCGTGGCGCGACTACGCACACATCGATCGCGCTGCATGGAAAACCGCCATGGGCGCGCGGCAGGTTGTGCACCTGCCGGACGGATCCACCGCCACGCTGGGCAGTGAAACCGACGTGCGCATGGCTTTCTCGCGCGGCGAGCGCGATCTCGAACTCGCCCGCGGCGAAGCCTTCTTCGACGTCGCCCACGATGCCGTGCGGCCGTTCGTTGTGCACGCGAACGGCTACCGCGTGACCGCGGTCGGCACCCGCTTCGATGTGCGCCGTGACGCGGGCCAACTCCGGGTGGTCGTGACCCGCGGCCTGGTGCGGCTGCAGTCCGCGCGCGATACGGCCAAGCCCCCGGCGATGCTTCCCGCGGGCAGCATCGCGACCGTTGCTGACGGCGACGTGGCAATCAGCCAGGTGACCGTGGACGAAGCCAGGGAAGCCCTGAGCTGGCGCAGCGGCTTCGTGGTTTTCCATCGCACGCCGCTGGCCGAAGCGGTGCGGGAATTCAACCGCTACAACACGCGCCAGATCGTGATTGCGGATCCGTCACTGGAGGCGCTCCGCATCGGTGGCAACTTCAAGCTCGACAACAGCGATGCATTCGTCCGGTTGATGCAGGCCGTTTTCCCGGTGCAGGCAGAGCAACAGGGCCACGAGATCGTGCTGACCCGCAAGCCGTAGGCGCACACGGCCCGTTGAGGCCGCCCTCGGTGGCACGAGGGGGGGATTGGCCGCGCTGGTTCGTCTT
>JAGWZT010000220.1 GCA_018971925.1 Lysobacteraceae bacterium
GGTGGTGCCGACCGCGGCCGTACAGCGCGGGCCGAATGGCGATTACGTGTGGCTGGTCACCGACAAGCGCCCGCAGAACGCCGCCGACAGTTCGGCGCCCGCGAGCAGCACCAAGGGCCGCCGCGGCAAGGGCGCCCGCAGCAGCGCGCCGGCCGACGCCAAACCGTCCGACAGCAGGCCGGCCAAGTACGTCGTCATGCAGCCGGTCACCACCGGCGGTGAGGCCGGCGACGCGGGCATCATCGTGATGCACGGCCTCAAGGCCGGCGACGAGGTGGTCACCGCGGGACAATTCCGCCTCAAGCAGGGCAGCAAGGTGAATCCCATGAAGCCCGGTGAAGTGCCGGCGCCGCCGACAACGGCCGAAATCAAGGCTGCGGCCCAATCCAGCGGTGGCCGCGGGCGGAGGCGTTGAACATGAAGAGTCCCTCCCCCATCGGGAGAGGCTCGCGTAGCGCTGGGGCGAGAGCACGGACACGCGTGGCTCAAGAAAGCCTCGCGGAAACCGTACCCTCACCCGCCCCTGACGGGGCACCCTCTCCCGAGGGGAGAGGGGAAAGGCTGATTGATTGCGGGCCACCCCCGAACAACGAACCGAGATAAACATCGCACCAAGCTCCCGCCCCTCGCACACTCCGAACCCATGGGCTTTTCCTCGATCTTCATCCGCCGGCCGATCGCAACGTCGCTATTGATGGCGGCGGTGCTGCTGCTCGGCATCATCGGCTACAAGGCGCTGCCGGTTTCCGCGCTGCCCGAGATCGAGGCACCGAGCCTGGTGGTGACCACGCAGTACCCCGGCGCCAGCGCCACCACCATCGCGACGCTGGTCACCACGCCGCTGGAACAGCAGCTCGGGCAGATTTCCGGCCTGACGATGATGAGTTCCAACAGCGCGGCGGGGCTGTCGACCATCACGCTGCAATTCGCGATGGACAGCAACCTCGACGTCGCCTCGCAGGATGTGCAGTCGGCGTTGCGCACCGCGCGGCTGCCGTCGAGCCTGCCCTATCCGCCGGTTTACAACCGGGTGAATCCGGCCGACGCGCCGATCCTGACGCTGTCGCTCACCTCCGACAGCGTGCCGTTGCGCGACGTCAACAACTACGCCGATTCGATCCTGTCGCAACGCCTCGCGCAGGTGCCGGGTGTGGGCCTGGTTTCGATAGCCGGCAACGTGCGGCCGGCGGTGCGCGTGCAGGTCGACCCGGGCAAGCTGGCCAACCTTGGCCTGACCATGGAAGACGTGCGCAGCGCGTTGACGCAGGCCAACGTCAACGCCGCCAAGGGTTCGTTGAACGGCGCGGTGCAGACCTACGAGATCGGCACCAACGACCAGTTGCAGAGCGCGGCCGAATACGGCGGCACCATCATCGCGTACAAGAACGGCGCGCCGGTGAGGCTTTCCGACGTCGCCACCGTGGTGGACGGCGTCGAGAACGACCAGCTGGCCGCGTGGGCGAACGGCAAGCCGGCGGTGCTGCTGGACATCCGCCGCCAGCCCGGTGCCAACATCATCAAGACGGTCGACCAGATCGAGCAGACCCTGCCCGACCTGCGCGCGGTGTTGCCCGCGGGCATCCACTTGAGCGTGTTCGCCGACCGCACGATCACCATCCGGGCCTCGGTTCACGACGTCGAGATGACGCTGCTGATCGCGATTGCGCTGGTGGTCGCGGTGATCTTCGTGTTCCTGCGCCGGCTGTGGGCCACGATCATCCCCGCGGTCGCGGTGCCGCTGTCGCTGATGGGCACCTTCGCGATCATGGCCTTCGTGGGCTTCTCGCTGGACAACCTGTCGCTGATGGCGCTGACCGTCGCCACCGGTTTCGTGGTGGACGACGCGATCGTGATGATCGAGAACATCGTGCGCTACCTCGAGCAGGGCAAGGATGGCCGCGAGGCCGCCGAAATCGGTTCGCGCGAAATCGGTTTCACGGTGCTGTCGCTGACGGTTTCGCTGATCGCGGTATTCCTACCGCTGTTGCTGATGCCGGGCGTCACCGGGCGGCTGTTCCATGAATTCGCGTGGGTGCTGACCATCGCGGTCGCGATTTCGATGGGCGTGTCCCTGACGCTGACGCCGATGATGTGCGCGTACCTGCTGAAACCCGGTTCGCTGCCGACCGGCGACGAAGAGGCGATGGAAAACCGCCGCGGTTTCTACGCGAAGATGATGCGTTGGTACGAATCCAGCCTGGACTGGGTGCTGGTGCACCGGCGCACCACCATCCTGGTCGCGGCCGCGTCGGTCGCGGTGACCGTGCTGTTGTACGCGGTGATCCCGAAGGACCTGCTGCCCGAGCAGGACACCGGCCTGATCACCGGCGTCGTCCAGGCCGACAACGACATCGCCTTCCCGGCGATGTCGCGCAGCACCGAAGCCGTCACCGCCGCGCTGCGCGGGAATCCCGCGGTCGCGGGCGTGTCCGCCTTCATCGGTGCGGGCTCGATCAACCCGACGCTCAACCAGGGCCAGGTGAGCATCGTGCTGAAACCGCGCGGCCAGCGCGGCAGCCTCGATGAGGTCGTGGCCAGCCTGCAAAGGGACGTCGCAGGCATCCCCGGCGTGGAACTGTTCCTGAAGCCGGTGCAGGACATCACGCTCGACACCACCGTCGCACCGACCGAATACCAGTACGCGATTTCCGAGGTCGACTCCAATGACCTCGCGAAGAACGCGCAACGCGTGGTGCAGGCGGTGAAGCAGCTGCCGGAGCTCGCCGACGTGTCCGACAACCTCGCGATGAACGGGCGCGCGCTGAAACTCGACATCGACCGCACCGCCGCCAGCCGCCTCGGCGTGCCGGTGCAGACCATCGACGACACGCTCTACGACGCCTACGGCCAACGCCAGATTTCCACCATCTTCACCCAGCAGAACCAGTACCGCGTGGTGCTGGAGGTCGAGCCCCAGTTCCGCAACCGCTCCGACCTCATGAACATGCTGACCGTGCGTTCGAACGGTTCCAGCGGCGCGTTGACGGGCACCAATGCCACCAGCCTCGGCATGCTGAAGTCGGCCAACTCGTCCACCGCGACCGGCATCGGGCAATCCAACACCGGCATCCTGCTCGGCGGCGGCAGCACCGTGCCGCTGTCCACGCTGGCCAGCGCGACCGTCACCGATGCACCCTTGGTGATCGCGCACCAGAACCAGTTGCCCGCGGTGATCGTCTCGTTCAACGTCGCGCCCGGCTACTCGCTGTCGCAGGCGGTGGACGCGATCAACAACGCCACGTCGTCGCTGAACCTGCCTCCGCAGGTGCGCGCGCAGTTCATCGGCAAGGCCGCGGAATTCTCCTCGTCGCTGGGCAATGAGGCATTGCTGCTGCTGGCGGCGATCGTGGTGATCTACATCGTGCTGGGCGTCCTGTACGAAAGCTACATCCATCCGCTGACGATCCTCTCGACCTTGCCCCCGGCCGGCGTCGGTGCGCTGCTGGCGCTGATGATTTTCGGGATGCCGCTGTCGGTGGACGGCATCGTCGGCATCGTGCTGTTGATCGGCATCGTGAAGAAGAACGCGATCATGATGATCGACTTCGCGATCACCGCGCGGCGCCGCGGGATGAACGCGCACGACGCGATCCGCCGCGCCTGCCTGCTGCGCTTCCGGCCGATCATGATGACCACCTTCGCCGCGCTGTTCGGCGCGCTGCCGCTGGCGCTGGGCAATGGCATCGGCGCCGAGCTGCGTCGCCCGCTTGGCGTGGCGATCGTGGGCGGCCTGCTGCTGTCGCAACTGGTGACCCTGTACACCACACCGGTGATTTATCTGTACATGGAGCGCTTCAGCGACTGGCTGCAGCAACGCAGCGGGCAGCCGCATGCCGAGCTGGCCGCCGAGAGCGGGAAGTGAGGGACAAGTGATGGTCCGTCGATCGCGCGAAGTCGCCCTGCTTTTCTTCCCCCTTCCGCAGGAAGGGGGATTGAGGGGGATGGCTTCTCGTCACGCGACGACATCCCCCCGCGCCTGCGGCGCGACCCCCTTCCAAAGGAAGGGGGTGAGAACCGACATTTGCGCGCCCCTCACCAGTCCCTGGTCCCGGGTTCCGGGCCGCCCATGAACATTTCCTCGCCCTTCGTCAAACGCCCCATCGGCACTTCGCTGATGGCGGCGGGCGTTTTGGCGATCGGCATCCTGTGCTATTTCCTGCTCGGCATCAGCGCCCTGCCGCAGGTGTCATTCCCGGCGATCTGGGTGTCGGCATCGGAGGCCGGCGCCAACGCCACCACGATGGCGGCCACCGTGACCGCGCCGCTGGAGCGTCACCTCGGCCAGATTCCCGGCGTCGACATGATGAACTCGCGCAGCTCCAACGGCAGCGCGTTCGTGATCCTGCTGTTCGATTCAGACGTCGACATCAACGCCGCCGCACAGCAGGTCGATGCCGCGATCAACGCGGCGGTGCCGGACCTGCCGGCCGGCCTTGCGATGCCGCAGTGG
>JAGWZT010000221.1 GCA_018971925.1 Lysobacteraceae bacterium
GCATCGCGATCGCGCCGAAGCTGTCCGCCGATGGCCACGCGTTGCTGCTGATCAATCCGCACGTCACCTTTTATTTCCGCAGCGAAGCGCAGATGTCGAGCGACGAAGGACTGGATGCCTACGGCGCCTCGACCTGGGGCCAGTTCTTCATCTACCAAGGGTTCAACAAGCACATCGGCTGGATGCACACCTCGACCGGCGTCGATTCCGTCGACCAGTTCGCCGAAACCATCGAGAAGCGCGGCGACAAGTTCTTCTACCGCTTCGGCAAGCAATGGCTACCGGTCAGGACGCGCGCGATCACCATCCGCTATCGCGCGAAGGACGGTTCGATGAAGAGCCGGACGTTCACAGCGTACTTCACGCAACACGGCCCGATCGTAGCCGGCGAGAACGGCAAGTGGCTCGCCGAGGCGCTGATGAACAAGCCGATTCCCGCGCTGGAACAAAGCTGGCTGCGCACCAAGGCGAGCGACCTCGCCAGCTACATGAAAGTCGCCGAACTCAAGGCCAACTCGTCCAACAACACCTTGTTCGCGGACGACAAGGGCGAAATCGCGTTCCTGGCACCGCAATTCATCCCGAAACGCGACAACGCCTTCGATTACCTGAAGCCGGTGGATGGCAGCAATCCTGCGACCGCGTGGCAGGGGCTCACGCCGCTCAAGGACATGCCGAACGTCATCAATCCACCCAATGGCTGGGTGTTCAACACCAACGACTGGCCCTACTCTGCGTCCGGCAAGGACAGCCCCAAGCGCGCGGATTATCCGCAGTACATGGATTCCTTCGGCCCCAACGCGCGCGGCGAGCACGCCACGAAAATGCTGACCGGTGCGAGTGGTTTCACCAAGGCCAAGCTGATCACCGACGCGTTCGATTCCTACCTACCCGCGTTCGCACGCCTGATCCCGATCCTGGTGAAGGATTACGACACGCTGCCCGCCAACGATCCGATGCGGACGAAACTCGCCGGCCCGATCGGCGTGCTGCGCACCTGGGACTATCGCTGGGGCATCGCCTCGATACCGACCACGCTGGCGGTGTGGTGGGGCGATACGCTGTGGAACGAAGTCGCGGCCAAGGCCGAGGCAAGCGGCCTCGACGCGCACGAAACCGACATGCGCGAAATCGACTACATCGCCGAAAAAGCGGACACCGCGGCCCGACTGCACGCACTCGCCGACGTGGTCGATCGCCTGCAGCAGGACTTCGGCTACTGGGGTGTGCCGTGGGGCGCGATCAATTGCTACCAGCGTCTGGATGATTCCATCCACCCGCACTTCGACGACAACAAACCCTGCCTCGCGGTGCCGTTCACCTCGTCGCGCTGGGGTTCGCTGGCGGCGTCCAACACTCACCAGTGGCCGGGCACCAAAAAATATTACGGGCGCAGCGGCAACAGCTTCGTGGCGGTGGTGGAATTCGGACCCAAGGTGAGCGCGCGCGCGATCCATGTGGGCGGCCAGAGCGGCGACCCGGATTCACCCCACTTCACGGACCAGCAGCACCGCTGGGCCTCGGGCGACCTGCGCACCGTGTACTTCTGGCCGGATCAGCTCAAGGCGCACACGGCGAGGGTGTACCATCCCGGCGGCTGATCGGCTACCGACTGGCCGGCCGCGCAACGCGGCCGGCGCCACCGTCAAGGGGACTGCAATGAAACGTGCACTCGTTCTGCTCGTGACCCTGGTTGCATCCGTTTGCGTCGCGCACGCGGACACGAAGGATTGGGTGGCCTACAAGCAACCCGTCATTGCGTTCACCCACGCCGTTATTGTCGATGGCACCGGCGCGGCGGCGAAAACCGACCAGACACTGGTGGTCGACAAGGGCCGCATCACGGAGCTTGGCCCCGCGACGAGCACCGCGGTACCGGCCGGCGCGATCGTGATCGACGCCCACGGCAAGACCCTGCTGCCCGGCTTCGTGATGATGCACGAGCACCTGTTCTACACGACGCGAATTTCTGGCACGTTTCCCGGCGCGTACTACATCACCCCGATGCCGTACAGTTTCCCGCCGCTGTATCTCGCGGGCGGCGAAACTACCATCCGCACCACAGGCTCGATGGCGACGTACACGGATATGAACGTGCGCGACGACATCGAGGCCGGCAAGCGCATCGGCCCGGATATCGACGTCACCGGCCCCTACCTCAACGGCAAGGGCGGATTCACCGAGAATCTGCCGCGCCTCGCAGGGCCCGCCGATGCGACACGCACGGTCGATTACTGGGCCGAACAAGGCGTCACTTCGTTCAAGGCCTACATGCAAATCACCCGCGCGGAATTGAAGGCCGCCATCGACGCCGCGCACGCCCACCACGACAAGATCACGGGGCATCTGTGTTCGGTGACCTTCCGTGAAGCTGCCGACCTTGGCATCGACAATCTGGAACACGGATTCTTCGTCGCATCGGACTTCGTCAAGGACAAAAAGCCGGACGAGTGCCCGAAAAGTGTGGGCACCTCCATCGCGTCGCTGAATCTGGATTCGCCCGAAGTGGCGTCGCTGATCAAGTTGCTGGTCGACAAACACGTCGCACTGACCTCGACCCTCGGCGTGTTCGAAGCCTCCGTGCCTGGCAGTCCTGAAGCACCACCCGCTGCGCTGGACCTGCTGAACCCTGCGCTGCGCGATATCTACGGGACCACCTGGAAGAAGGTTCAGGCGATGCCTGCCCCTCGCGCGAAGACGATGCACGACGAGTTCGCCAATGCCACCAGGCTCGAAAAGCGTTTCGTCGAAGCCGGCGGCCTGCTGATGGGCGGCAGCGATCCCACCGGCTACGGCGGCGTGATCCCGGGCTTTTCATCCAAGCGCGAAATCGAATTGCTGGTGCAGGCCGACGGTTTCACGTTCCCGCAGGCGGTCAAGATCATGTCGTTGAACGCCGCGAAGTTCGAAGGCCGCGAAAAGGACATCGGTTCACTCAGCGTCGGCAAGCGCGCCGACATCGTGGTGATCGACGGCAATCCGATGAAGGATGTCAGCGCGGTCGAGCGCATGCCCCTGGTATTCAAGGACGGCGTCGGCTACGACACCACCGCGATCTTCAAATCCATGCAGGGCAAAGTCGGGATGAATTGACGCCGCTCCCGCCCCGCGTCACCACGCGCGTTTGTACTGCTGGGGCGCTCGCACCGATCCACCCAGCTCCTTGGCCGCACGCCGTGGAAAGTACGGATCGCGCAGGAACTCGCGTGCCATCTCGATCAGGTCGGCATCGCCACGTTGCAGGATGTCTTCCGCCTGCCGCGCATCGGTGATCAGGCCGACCGTCGCGGTGGCGATGCCGGCCTCGCGGCGGATACGCGCTGCGAACGGCACCTGATAACCCGGGCCTGTCGGAACCTTCGGGTGCGGCATCGTGCCGCCGGACGACACGTCGATCACGTCCACTCCATCCTCGCGCAGCATGCGCGCGAGCTGTACGCATTCATCGATGTCCCAGCCGCCTTCGGCCCAATCGGTCCCGGACAGGCGCACCCACAGCGGCATCGGCGCGGGCCAGGTTTCGCGGATGGCGGCGATGACTTCGCGCAACAGCCGCCCGCGATTTTCCAGCGAACCGCCGTATTCATCGGTACGCGTGTTCGACAGCGGCGAAAGAAACTGGTGCAGCAGGTAGCCGTGGGCGCCATGAATTTCGATCACGTCGAATCCCGCATCGCGCGCGCGTTGCGCCGCCGCGCGGAAATCCGCGACCACTTTGGCAATGCCCGCCGCATCCAATGCGGCCGGCACCGGATAATCCTCGTCAAACGCGATCGCACTCGGCGCGAGGGGCGTCCAGCCGCCGTGCGCAACGTTCAGCGGACCGCCGCCGCGCCACGGCGCATCGGTGCTGGCCTTGCGTCCGGCGTGCGCAAGCTGCATACCTGCCGCTGCACCCTGCCCGCGAATGAATTGCACGATGCGCGACCACGCTTCGGCCTGCCCGTCGTTCCAGATGCCGGCGTCGTCCGGCGAAATGCGCCCTTCGGGTGAAACGGAACTGGCCTCGGTGAACACCAGCCCTGCGCCACCCACCGCGCGGCTGCCCAGGTGCACCACGTGCCAATCGGTCGGTATGCCGTTCGGCGAGGAGTACTGGCACATCGGCGACACCACGATGCGATTGCGCAGTGCCAGCGCGCCCAGCTTGATCGGTTCCAGCAACATCGGTTGCTCGTCGGAGATGGTCATTCGGTCTTCATGTGGGCAGCGGCCGCCGGTTCAATGGCGGAGAGCGCGCAAGCGGATGGGCGGCGCACATCCACGCACACCGCGGCTGGCGCGACCGTGACCCTTGGCGGACCATGTGCATCTCCGATTCGTGATAGGTTGCCGGGCATTGTCCTGCACCGGCTGCAAGCATCGTTGAACAGCGCCGACCTCTATCGCAACGCGTTCGTGCTGGAT
>JAGWZT010000222.1 GCA_018971925.1 Lysobacteraceae bacterium
CTGACCGGCGTCGCCTTCGTGCAATTGAGCGGCGGCGCGCCGGCCAGCCAACCGCTGATGCCGACTCCCGACAATCCCGTGCCGGAGATCAAGTCCGAAACGTCGGCGCTCAGCGCGCTGCTCGCCTCGGGCAGCGACGTGGTGACATCGCTCAACGGCATCCTCGACCGCCTGAGCCAGATCATGTCGCAACAGAACGTCGCCCGCATCAACAACACGCTGGAAAACATCGACCGGACCACCAGCACGCTGGCTTCCGAACGTGACGACCTGCGCGAGCTCATCAAGGAGGCGGCGGCTGCCTCGAAGGAACTCAACCAGACACTCGCGGGCGCCAACAAGCTGGTCAATGGGCCCGGCAGCGAAACGCTGGATCGCGCGGCGGCTGCGATGGCATCGCTGCAGCAGACCACGCAAACCCTCAACAAGCTGCTCGAAGACAACCAGGGCTCGCTGCAGTCCGGGTTGCGCGGCGTGGACCAGATCGGGCCGGCACTGCGCGAACTACGTTCGACCCTGCGCGACATCCACCAACTGACCGGCAAGTTGCAAGCCAATCCTGCGGGCTACCTGTTCGGTCGCGAGCAGCCTTCCGAATTCACGCCCAAACACTAGGGTTCTTTCAAGCGGTTGCGCCGTCGTTCCAATGCTCTGTCCCCTTGAGTCAAGGGGGCAGAAACCATGCAATGGTTTCGGGGGTTGTGGATGTATGACAATGCAGGCAGGATCAAAAGCTTGACAAATCCAATCAGAACTTCCCCGAAGGAGACCAACATGACCGTGTCCCAGTTGTTCTCCCCCACGCGCCTGCTGATCGCCTTGTGCGCCGCCGCCTCGCTGCTCGCCGCCTGTTCGGTGCTGCCCAAGCGCGAGCCCGTGCAGATCTGGCAACCGGAAGAATCCGCCATCGCCGCGCCCACGACGACAGCCGGTTTCAGCCTGCGCGTGGACGCCCCCAACACCACCGGCCCGCTCGACGGGACCGGCATCGTGGTGATGCCCGAACCCGGCCAGATCAGCACGTACAAGGGCGCGCGCTGGAGCGAAGCGCCCGCGCTGCTGATCCGCCACCGGCTGGTCGATGCGTTCATGGCCGCGAAACTGCCGGCCGTCACCACCGACGACGATCATTTCGCGTCCGACTATTCGCTGAGCGGCAACCTGCGTGCGTACCAGTCGGAATACCGGAACGGGTCGCCAATGGTGGTCGTGCGCTTCGACGCGCAACTGCGCCGCGGCGGCTCGCGCAACCTGCTCGCGACCCGCAGTTTCGTGGTCACGCAGAATCCGTCCGGTGTCGACGTGCCGCAGATCGTGGCTGCTTTCGGCGCGGCCGATGATGCACTCGCGCAACATGTCGTGGCGTGGACGCTCGAAACCGCAAACAGCGATCGTGCGGCGCATCCCGCGGATGCGGATGACCAGTCGTCGCGGCGGCGCTGACACTCTCGTAAGGTTTCGCTCGCTGCGCGAGCGAGCCACTTTTGTTTCGGCAAAAGTGGCCAAAACCGTTCGCCTGGCACGACGATTTCGGCAACGTCGTGTTGCCTCAACTTCCCTGCGCTTCTCGCGCCAAGCGGGCCGACGCGAACTACTCGCCACATCCCTGTGGCTCGCCCTTCGCTGACGCTCAGGGCCGCTTGCGGCGTTCAAATCGGCAGTCCCTGCCTATTTAGTCGCGCATCCATGCGCTCGAACATGCGCGCCTTGCTCCCGCTTGGCGCTGCGATGCTCGGCGGCATGCAACGGCGCGTTTGTCACTTCGTTGACGGCCATCCATGGCCTGCCTTTTGGGTGATTTGAGATGAATCCAAGACCTTCCTACGCCATCGGAACAGGATTGTTCATCCTGCTCGGCTTCGCCGCATTGGCCTATCTGGCAACGCAGACCACGTCGGTCGCCAACATCCACCGCGGCGACAGCTACACACTCAAGGCGCGCTTCAACAACATCGGTCAGTTGAAGGCGCGTGCGCCGGTGAAGATCGCGGGGGTGCGCATAGGCGACGTGCAATCGATCGCGCTGGAACCGCAGCGGATGGACGCGCTGGTGGTGATGTCGATCGACAATCAGTACAACGACATTCCCGATGATTCGTCCGCCGCGATATTCACCAGCGGTTTACTGGGCGACCAATATGTTGGCATCGAGCCGGGCGGCTCGCCCACGTTCCTGAAGAACGGCGACGAGATGGTGCTTACCCAATCGGCGATGAGCATCGAGAACCTGATCGGCAAATTCCTGGTCAACGGCGGCCCGAAATCGAGCAGTCCCGATTCGGCGCCTGCATCCAGTGCACCGCCCACCTCCGGCAAACCCTGACTTTTGCTCCGCCCACTCGGTGGGCATGAGGAGAACCACATGTTGAAGCGTTGGATGTTGTTGCTGATGGCGATGTTTTTCGGCGCCGCGTGCGCCGCGCCGGCATTCGCCGCCGCCGAACAGACCCCACAGCAGATCGTGCAGTCGATTGCCGACCAGCTCGGCAAGGCGATCCAGGGGCATCAGGCCGAGCTGCGCCAGAACCCCGAGCAGATGATCAAGATCATCGACGGCATCATCCTGCCGCACTTCGACACGGATTACGCCGCCCTGCTGGTGCTGGGCCGGCACGCACGCGAAGCGACCCCCGCGCAACGCGTCGCGTTTGCGCGTGCGTTCTACAACGCGCTGACCCATCGCTATGCCGAGGGACTCGTCGCCTACACGCGTGGTGCTGTGAAGGTATTGCCGGCGCAAGGCCCGCTGGACCAGCGGCGCACGATCGTGCGCACCCAGGTGCTGTTGGACAGCGGCAAGAACCTGTCGGTGGATTACGCGTTCCGCAAGACCGCGTCCGGCGAGTGGAAGGCCTACGACGTGATCATCGAAGGCATTTCCTACATCACCAATTACCGCAACCAGGTGGATGCCGAAGTCCAGAAGGAAGGCATCGAGGGCCTGATCAAGCGTCTGCAGAGCGAAGGTGCCGGCGCCATCAACGAGATGCAGCAGCAGGATGGCGGGCACTGACGCGATGGCGAGGGCCAATGCCGGCGTCGACGCGGTAACGCTCGGCACGTCCGATCGCGACACGCTGGTGTTGTCGGGAGCCTTGACGTTTGCCACCGCGGCGCGTGCGTTCGCGGAAGGCTCCCGCGCGCTCGAGTCGGGCGTGCAGACGCGGCTCGACCTGGGCGGGCTTGCCCGCGCCGACAGCGCGGGACTGGCGTGCGTGCTGGGACTCGCCGCGATCGCAAGCCGCGCGGGCCGGCGGCTCGGCGTGGTGCATTGGCCGGAAGGGTTGCGCGCGTTGGCGGAAGTGTGCGACGTCGAAGCGCTTTTGGATCAGCCCGCGGCCGCCTGAAGGGGTCAGTTGCTGGAACTTGCGGGCGGTGGAGTGCTGCTGCTCGCGGCGGCCGGCGTCGCCGCACTCGATGGCGTGGCGGGCGCCGGGTTCGCGGTGCTGCCAGCTGGCGCGGGTGCGCTGCCGGCTGGAGCCGGAGCAGCGTTCTGGTTGATCCCGTGCGACTGTTCATACTGCTGCTGCTGTTGCAGCAACTGGTCGATGTCCTGATCGTTCTGTTCGTTCGGGCTGGTGCCCTGCAATTCCTCGATCGCCGACATCGGTGGATTGCCGTAATAGATCTCGTACAGCCGATGCTGCCGGTAGGCGTCGCGCATGAACGCGTACGGATCGTAGGACGAGTCCAGGATCGGGTCGAGCGGCAGCGCGCTGGCGCGCAGGGTCATCAGGTAGAACAGGGATGGCGCGTACTGCGCATGCCATCTGAAATCGTGGTTACGCGCGTACCAGCCCATCGGGTCGAAATAGCTGTCCACCGGCAGCCGCCACACGTCGCGCGCGGTGGTCGGGCCGATGAACGGCAACACCAGATACGGGCCTTCCGGTACGCCCCAGTGCGCCAGTGTCACGCCGAAATCGGTGGGGTGCGCGGTGAGTTTCATGTCGCTGGCCGGGTCGAAGACCCCCAGGAAGCCGACCGTGCTGTTGATCACGAAGCGTCCGGTGGATTGCAACGCCGGCCCGGGGCGGCCCTGCAATACCTCGTTGATGATCGTCACCGGGGCACGCAGATTGGCGAAGAAGTTGCTGATCAGCACGCGCTCCTTGTCACCCGTGACCTTCACGTAGGCCTTGGCCACCGGACGGATCGCCACCTTGTCCGCGGTCTGGTTGAACGCGAACATCTTGCGGTTGAAGTTCTGCAGCGGATCGTCGGTGCGCGGCGGCGCGACCGCGCAGGCAGCCAGCGCGCTGGTCATGGCTGCAACGACGATCGGGTGCGCGATGCGGGAGCGGCGGGTGCGTGACATGCGTCGTGAATGCGGGCAGGGGAGGGGCGTTGCAACCGCGCAATTCTAAACGCATTGGTCCAAGAAATGACCCGTGCGCGAAA
>JAGWZT010000223.1 GCA_018971925.1 Lysobacteraceae bacterium
CGGAAATGCGTGCGTTGGGCCACATCCACAGGAAGCGCGCGCCGTATGCACGGCCGCACATGGCATAGTTGCCGGCGCCGAAGCTGCCGCCGATCACCACGGTGAACTTGGGCACATGCGAGCAGGCGACGGCCGTGACCATTTTTGCGCCGTCCTTGGCGATACCGGCCTGCTCGTACTTCTTGCCGACCATGAAACCGGTGATGTTCTGCAGGAACACCAGCGGCACGTTGCGCTGGTTGCACAGCTCGATGAAGTGCGTACCCTTGAGCGCAGATTCCGAAAAAAGAATTCCGTTGTTGGCGACGATGCCGACAGGGTAGCCGTGGATGTGTGCGAAGCCCGTCACCAGCGTCTTGCCGTAGCGCGCCTTGAACTCGTGGAATTCCGACCCATCGACGAGGCGCGCGATCACTTCACGGATGTCGAACGGGCGGCGCGTGTCTTCGGGAATGACGCCATACAGTTCATTGGCCGCGTATTTGGGCTCGCGTGGCTCGGCCAGCGCCAACGGCATCGCTTTCTTGCGATTGAGCGCGGCCACGATGTCGCGCGCAATGGAAAGTGCGTGCGCATCGTTCTCCGCAAAATGGTCGGCTACGCCGGAGATGGACGTGTGGACGTCCGCGCCACCCAGCGTTTCAGCATCGACCACTTCGCCGGTTGCGGCCTTCACCAGCGGCGGGCCGCCGAGGAAGATCGTGCCCTGGTTCTTCACGATGATGGTTTCGTCGCTCATGGCCGGCACATAGGCACCGCCCGCCGTGCACGAACCCATCACCACCGCGATCTGCGGGATGCCGAGTGCGCTCATGCGTGCCTGGTTGTAGAAGATGCGGCCGAAATGTTCCTTGTCGGGAAACACTTCGTCCTGCAGCGGCAAGAAGGCGCCACCGGAATCGACGAGGTAAATGCAGGGCAGGTGGTTTTCCAGGGCCACTTCCTGCGCGCGCAGGTGCTTCTTGACCGTGATCGGGAAATAGGTGCCGCCCTTCACCGTTGCATCGTTGGCGACCACCATTACTTCACAACCATTGACACGGCCAATGCCGGCGATCAGGCCCGCCGCCGGCGCCGCATCGTCGTACATGCCCTTCGCAGCCAGTGGCGACAGTTCCAGGAAGGGTGAGCCCGGATCGAGCAGGGCACGCACGCGCTCCCGCGGCAGCAGCTTGCCGCGCGTGACGTGCTTCTCGCGCGCTTTCGCACCACCGCCCTCGGCGGTGCGGGACAGCTCGGCGTTCAGTTCATCGGTGAGTTTACGCAGGCTCGCGGCGTTGCCACGGAAGCTCTCGCTTTTGCTGTCGATGGCGGTCGAAAGGACAGGCATGGTCGGTTCCGTGGCGAGCGAAGACGCATCAACCAAGCATTCTATCGGTTGTTGCCCGGACGCCAAAAAATACAAGAAACGATCGCGGGGACCGCGCAGGCGCTCGAACGGCCACCGCCGAATGGAGGCGCAAAAAAACCGGCCGCACAAGGCGGCCGGTTTCTGGTACGACAAGATGCAGCGAAGGGATCAGTGGCCCTTCATCGCGTCCTTGGCCTTGCTGGCGGCAGTCTTCATCGAGTCGGCAGCCTGGCCGGCCTTGTGGGCGGCGTCCTTCATGGCGTCCATCGCGTTGGCGCCGCTGGAAGCAGGGGCCGCGGCCGTGCTGCTGGAGGCCGGCATGGCGGCGGTCGAAGCCGGGGCGGCTTCCATCGCGTTCGAAGCTGCGCTCGCTGCCGAAGCAGCGGCACCGGCGGCTTCGGAAGCTGCGCCGGCAGCCTGCGAAGCGGCACTGGCCGCCGCGGAAGTGGCGCTGGCCGCATTCTGCGCAGCCTGCTGCGCCTGATCGGCAGCCGACTGGCCTTCGCCGGAATTGTTGCAAGCCGACAACGACAGGGCCATTGCAGTGGCAACGGCAGCCACGAGTACGGTACGAGTGAACTTCATTGGAGATCTCCTGGATTGGGCCGTGGAAAGCCACGGAGGTGGCCCGCGTATTAAACCGCGTCTGGTTGAATAACGCCAGCATCTGGCTTTTTACGGGCAAATAACGTTCAGTCGGCGCTTACCGGCTTGGGGGTACAACCCTGCAACCGCAGGGACAAGGTCAAACCAGCTCGATTGCGATCGCGGTGGCTTCGCCGCCGCCAATGCAAAGTGATGCGACGCCGCGCTTCTTGCCGGCATGTTTCAACGCGTGCAGCAGGGTCACCACGATGCGCGCGCCGGTGCAGCCGATCGGGTGGCCGAGCGCGCAGGCGCCGCCGTGCACGTTGAGTTTTTCGTGTGGGATGGAGAGGTCCTTCATCGCAGCCATCGCGACCACCGCGAAGGCTTCGTTGACTTCGAACAAATCGACGTCGTCGACTTTCCAGCCTGCTTTCTGCAAGACCTTTTCGATCGCGCCGACCGGCGCGGTGGTGAACCACTGCGGTTCCTGCGAATGCGTGGCGTGCGCGACGATGCGTGCCAGCGGCTTGACGCCGCGCGCCTTGGCGTCTTCGGCGGACAGCAGCACCACGGCCGCGGCACCGTCGGAAATGCTGGACGAACTGGCTGCGGTGACGGTGCCGTTTTCCTTGCGGAACGCCGGCTTCAAGGTCGGGATCTTCGCGGGATCGACCTTGCCGGGCGTCTCATCGACGGACACCGCGACATCGCCCTTGCGCGAAGGCACGGTGACGGTGGCGATTTCGTCGGCAAATGCGCCGGACTTCACGGCCTCCTGTGCGCGACGCACCGATTCGGTCGCGAACGCGTCCTGCTCCTCGCGTGTGAAGTGATACTTGTCCGCGCAGGATTCGGCGAACACGCCCATCGACTTGCCGTCGTACGGATTGGTCAGGCCGTCCCATGCCATGTGATCGACCATGGCGCCGTCGCCGTAACGGATGCCGGTGCGCACCGCCGCCATGTGCGGCGCGTTGGTCATCGATTCCATGCCGCCCGCGACGACGACGCTGGCGGAGCCGGCCTTGATCAGGTCATGGCCGAGCATGATCGCCTTCATGCCGGAACCGCACACCTTGTTGAGCGTGGTGCAGCCCACCGAGGGCGGCAGGCCGGCCGTGAGCGCGGCCTGTCGCGCAGGCGCCTGGCCGAGGTTGGCAGGCAGCACACAGCCCATCAGCACCTCGCCGACATCGCCCGGCGCGATCCCTGATTGCTGCAATGCCGCGCTGATGGCGGCGGCGCCCAGCTTGGGCGTGGGAAAGCCGGTGAACTGGCCGAGGAACGCGCCGATGGGCGTGCGCTTGGCAGCGGCGATGACGATGTCGGACATATCAGAACTCCAGGATGCCGAGTGGTGAGTCCAGCCGCGAAGCGGCGCTGGCTAGAATGAACAGGTTTGGGGAATTATGCGGCGAATGCTGCGCTGCCGCAAACCATGTCTGGCCTGCCGGAGGACATGGGCGCAGAATGCGGCGAACTCGTTGGGGAATGGGCATGACGCGGGGAGACGTGGTGATGCGAATTTTGGAAAGAGTCCGTTGGGTCGTTCCGGGGTTGCTCGTTTTTGCCTTGGCGGGCTGCGGCGGGGGCGGGGGCGTTCGCAGTGCCCCGGTCAGCGCAACGCCGCCCAGCACGCCGACCACTCCGCAGCCGCCGATCGACGCGCAGTTGTCGATCACCAACACATACGCCGCGCACGCTGCCGGCTACACCGGCCAGGGCGTCATCATCGGCATTGTCGACAGCGGCATCATGCACAGCAATCCGACGGTGGCCGGGCGTGTCCTGCAGGAATTCATCGACGTCGATCCCTCGCAAAACAACACCGGCATCGACGACGTGGTCGGCCATGGAACGTGGGTGTCTGAAATCGCGGCCGGCGCGCCGTTTGCGAAGTTCCCTGGCGGCATCGCGCCGGGTGCGGATCTGGTGTCCGCGCGCATCATCGACGACCATGCGCCGGACGACAACGGCAGCACGCCACCGACCACCGTCACCGCGCAGGACGCGCAGTTCTTCCAGTCGGTGAACGGGCAGTTGATCAGCGCCAACGTCAAGGTGATGAACAATTCCTGGGGCGGCATCACGTGGGACACCAGCAATGCCAGCGTGAACCAGGCGTTCGACGCCGCCTACAGCCCGTTCGTCAACCAACAGGGCGGGCTGGTGGTGTTCGCCGCCGGCAATGGTTCGCAGGCGAATCCCAGCACCATCGCGGCGCTGCCCAGCGTGGCACCCGACCTCGAAAAGGGATGGCTCGCGGTGGTCGCGGTCAACAGCAACGCACCCACCCAACTCGACAGCTATTCCAACAAGTGCGGCATCGCGATGGATTATTGCCTCGCCGCGCCGGGCGACGTGATCGTGCTGGACAAGGACACCCTGACAAGCACGACCAACCCCTCCTATTTCATCGTCCAGGGCACATCGCTGGCCGCGCCGCAGGTTTC
>JAGWZT010000004.1 GCA_018971925.1 Lysobacteraceae bacterium
TGATCCGCCAGCACTTCGACCTGCGGCCCTACGGGATCATCAGGATGCTGGACCTGATCCACCCGGTGTATCAGTCCACCGCGGCCTATGGCCATTTCGGCCGCAAGCCGTTCAAGCTCACCTATAGGTGGGAAGAACGCGATGGCGGCAAGCTGGTGAAGAAGTCGGAGACCGCGACCGCGTTTTCGTGGGAATCCACCGACCGCGCCGAGGAACTGCGCAAGGCCGCGAAGATCAAGTAATGGAATCGGCTTCCCCTTGCGCACGCGCACGGGGAAGCATCCGCCGAGGGGCGCTGCAACCGTGTCGCACGGTCAGGCTCGGCATCCTTTCCAAACAGCGCCCGCGAATCGGAGTAACGACATGAACGCAGTAGCCAAAGAAGCCGCCCAGAACGATTACAAGGTGCGCGATATCGCCCAGGCCGACCTCGGCCGCAAGCGCATCGCGATGGCCGAGCAGGAGATGCCGGGACTGATGCAGATACGCGCCCGCTACGCCCCGCAGCAACCGCTGGAGGGCGTGCGCGTGACCGGTTCCCTGCACATGACCAAGGAAACCGCGGTACTGATCGAGACGCTGGCGGCGCTCGGCGCTTCGGTGCGATGGGCCTCGTGCAACATCTTCTCGACCCAGGACGACTGCGCCGCCGCGATCGCCGCCGCCGGCATCCCCGTGTTCGCCTGGAAGGGCGAAACGCTGGAGGAATACTGGCAGTGCACCCTGGACGCGATCACGCATCCCGGCATGCACGGCCCCGAACTCATCGTCGACGACGGCGGTGACGCCACGCTGTTGATCCACAAAGGCGTTGAAATGGAGGACGGCGACGCATGGGTGGATTCACCCGGCGCAAACCACGAGGAGCAGGTGATCAAGGACCTGCTGAAGAAGACCCGCAGCGAGCGCCCCGGTTTCTGGAAGAAGGTCGCATCGGAATGGCGCGGCGTGTCCGAGGAAACCACCACCGGCGTACATCGCCTGTACCAGCTCGCCGAGGCCGGTAAGCTGCTGGTGCCCGCGATCAACGTCAACGACTCGGTGACCAAGTCCAAGTTCGACAACCTGTACGGGTGCCGCGAGTCGCTGGCCGACGGCATCAAGCGCGCCACCGACCTGATGGTCGCGGGCAAGGTCGCGGTGGTGTGCGGCTACGGCGACGTCGGCAAGGGCTGCGCGCATTCGCTGAAAGGCTTCGGCGCGCGCGTGATCGTCACCGAGATCGACCCGATCTGCGCGCTGCAGGCCGCGATGGAAGGCTTCCAGGTCGCGACTGTCGAGGACACGCTCGGCCAAGCCGACATCTACGTCACCACCACCGGCAACCGCGACGTGATCACGCTGGAACACATGCAGCGCATGAAGAACCACGCGCTGGTGTGCAACATCGGACACTTCGACAACGAGATCCAGGTCGACCGCCTGCAGAAGGTGGCGAAGCACCTCAACATCAAGCCGCAGGTCGACCTGTACACCTTCGACGGCGGCAACTCGATCTACCTGTTGGCCGAAGGACGCCTCGTGAACCTCGGCTGCGCCCACGGCCACCCATCGTTCGTGATGTCCAATTCGTTCTCGAACCAGACCCTCGCGCAGATCGACTTGTGGGCGCACAAGGACAAGTACGGGAAGCAGGTCTACCGGCTGTCCAAGAAGTTGGATGAGGAAGTCGCGCGCCTGCACCTGGAACAGATCGGCGTGAAGCTGACCAAGCTGTCGAAGGACCAGGCCGACTACCTCGGCGTGCCGGTGGAAGGGCCGTACAAGGCCGATCACTACCGCTATTGACCGTTCGGTTTCCGAAAACCAGATGCGCCGCGATGGGCGCGGTGCAAGCCGCGCCTCGCCGTTTCGGACGATGCATAACAAGCCGGCGCATCTCACCGGATGGTTCCTGCGCTCTTGTGGACACCCTGAACTAATTTTCAGGAGTGTTCCATGCCCCAACCCGGCCCGCGAACCACGCGGCGGTACAGTCCGTCGCTCAAGTCCACCGCCGTCCGACTGAGCCAGCTTCCCGACATGAGCGCCGGGGTCGCCTGTTAGAATCGTGCTCCTGCGCACCGCGGAATCCCCTCGCGTCATGGCATCGAACCCTCCCTTCTCGTTCGAATCCACCACCAGCAGCGAGTTGGAAATCGCGCGCACGCACGTACGCCAGGGCAACCTCGCCGATGCGGAGCGGGTGTACCGACAGGTGGCGGCAACGCAACCGGATCAAGTCGAAGCACTCCGGTTTCTGGCCAATGCCGCATTGTCGCGCGGCGAGCCCGGCGAGGCAGTGGCCATGCTCAGCCGCGCAGCACAGGTCAACCGCAACGACACTGGGGTGTTGATGGAACTTGGAGTTGCATACCGCAGCGCACAACGCATGGATGAGGCGCGCTCGGTATTCGAACGAGCCCTGGGGCCTGGCCGTGGCCGCAACACCACGGCGCGCCTGCTGCTGGCCAACGTCTACGAGTTGGACGGCCGACCGGAAATGGCGTTGCTGCATTATTTCCGGGCGATTCTCGACGCCCAGGCCAGCGGACAATGGCTGAGCGAGTCGACGACAGACTCCGGTTTGCGTCAGCTAGTGAAACACGCCATGCGATACGTGGATACGGGTCGGCACGACCTGTTCGGAAGTGTTCTGGAACCCTTCCGCCACGGCATCGACGCCGCGCGACTCGGTCGTATCGACGCGGCCTTGGCAATCTACCTGCGCGAACGAGTCGAGATGCCGGCGGATCCTCGTCAGCAACCGACGTTCCTCTACATGCCGGATCCGGGCGCGGCATGCTTTCCCGATACCGCCGCGTTCGACTGGCTCGCCGACTGGTCGGCCCGCTCCGCGTCCCTCGACGACGAAGCGCTTGCCTGCATCGGCCACCCTGGGGAGGAAGACACCGTTTTTTCGCCTTTCAGCATGGATGCGATGACGGCGACATCCGGCGCCCCCAAGGCGCCCGCTGGAGAACGGCGAATCCCATTGTGTCAACGCGGCATCTTCCAGGACACCGTGCGAGCCCGGGCTCCGCAACTGTCCGGCATGCTCGATTCCGCGCCGCTGGTGCGCATCCCCAACTATGCTCCCGACGTGGAAATCCTGGCGTTGCAGCCCGGGACCGTCACGCCGGCGCGCCGCGGACGCAGCAACGCCTTCTGCACAATTGTCGTTGGTTTCGAAGGAAGCGCGCCGCTACGGGTCACGGTCGGTGGCGAGCCCCGGCAACTGCACGCCGGCCGGGCACTGGCATTCGACCCCAGCTTCGGATTCCAATATGCAGCCGGCGACGCACCGGTACGCGCGCTCGCTCTCGAAGTCTGGAACCCGGGCCTTTCGCCCTTGGAACGCGACGCCCTGACCGCATTGACCGCCGCGGTCGTGGAGTTTGACTCGCGGCTGCAGGAGCTTGCCTGAGCGCGGCGACATGACGACAACCAACCCGGAAATCCCCGCAGCCCGGGACCTGGTCCACTACGTGCAGTGTTTCGACGATGCCCTGGAGCCTGATTTCTGCCAGCGGATGGTCGAGTCGTTCAACCGCCTCTCGCGTTTTCATGCCCGCGGCGGTCGAAGCGGCACGGCCCCGCTCGATGAAAGCGCGTGGACGGAGCTCAACGTGACCAAGGCGGCCGATGCCTCGTTCGAGGCATTTTTCCGCGAACAGGCCATGCGCCATCTCGTCCTCTACAACGAGCGCGTGGCATTGACGCTGCCGATCCCGCTGCGCAGTCGCCTTGAAAACCTGCGCATCAAGCGCTATTCCGTCGACGCCGGCGACCGGTTCCAACCCCATTTCGATGCGCTCGATTATTGCTCAAACCGTTACATGGTGTTCCTGTGGTACTTGAACGACGTGAGCGAAGGGGGCGAGACGGAGTTCTGCGACCTCGGATTGCGCATCAAGGCGCAGCAGGGACGTTTGTTGATGTTCCCGCCGTACTGGATGTTTCAGCACGCAGGGTTGCCGCCGCGCTCCAACGACAAGTACATGATCTCCACTTACCTGCTGTTTTGAAATATCCGAACCCGACCGAGAGTAAAAGTGATGGTGGTTTCGCGTCTGCAGGGGCTGAGTCCGTTGGCCGCACAACAGGTGATGGCGGCCGCGCAGGCGATCGAGACGGGCGGCCCCGATCTCGCCGATGCGAAGCTTGCCCCCGTGCTGGCATCCTGCCCGGATCATCCTGAAGTCCTGCGTCTGCGTGCGGGCATCCAGAATCTGCGCGGTGACTATTCCGGCGCAATTGCCGCGATGCAGCGGGCGGTGGCCAAGCGTCCCGCTGATCCCCTTTACTACAACACCTTGGGAACGATTCTCGGCCAGGCGGGCGAGTACGACGCGGCGATCGAAACATTGAGGCACGCTTGCACCCTGCAACCGGATCTCGCGATCGCGTGGTTCAATCTCGGCGCGATGCTGACCCGCTGCATGCGCCACGCGGAAGCGACCGACGCCCTGCAGCGCTCGGTCGCACTGAACCCCGCGTACATGCCGGCACGCGTGCTGCTGGGCGACATGTTGCGAGCCGAAAACCGCATCGGTCAGTCCGCGGCCGAATACCGCCGCGTCATCGCCGAGCAACCGTGGACCGGGATGGCCTGGTGGGGCCTGGCCGACCTCAAGACTGTCCGTTTTGCTCCCGGCGACGTCGACCAGATCAAGCGTGCCATGCGCGACAGCCGCGCCAACGACAATGACATGATCGCCATGGGTCTCGCGCTCGCCAAGGCTCTCGACGACGAGGGCCGCTACGTCGAATCACTGGATGCACTGGAGCGGGCACATACGGTCGCCCGCAAGCGCAGGACTTGGAGCGCAGAGGCATTCAGCGCCGGGATATCCATGATCCTCGATGCGTTCACGCCACCGCCCACACCTTCCCCCGACATCGGAGCGGGCAGCGGCATCATCTTCATCACCGGGCTGCCGCGTTCGGGTTCCACCCTGGTCGAGCAGATCCTCGCGTCCCATTCCATGGTCGAAGGCCCCGGCGAACTGACGGATCTCCCCATGGCCCTGACCGAAGAATCGAATCGCCTCGGCAAGCCGTATCCGACCTGGGTGAAGCAGACTCCGCCAGAAGGCTGGCGGCGTCTCGGCGAACGCTACCTGCAACGCACAGCGCGCTGGCATGCACGCAGGCCCGTTTGCGTCGACAAGCTGCCCGGCAATTGGTACCACATCGGTGCGATCCGCGCGATGTTGCCGGCCGCAAGGATCATCTGCTGCCGCCGTGATCCCCTGGAAACATGTTTTTCGTGCTACCGCCAGCATCTCGACAACAACGAATACGCACGCACGTTCACCGACCTCGCCGCATACTGGCGTGACTTCGATCGCAGCGCGGGCCGTTGGCAGACGTTGCATCCCGCGCACGTGCACCAGCACGTCTACGAAGAACTGATCGCCGAACCCGAGAAAAGCATCCGCGCCCTTCTGGAATTCTGCGACTTGCCGTTCGAGGAGGGCTGCCTGCGCTTCCACGAGAACCAGCGCGGCGTAAGCACGCCCAGCGCGATGCAGGTGCGTCAACCCCTGCGTGCCGACACGGCCCGTGCGCCGCGGTACGGTACGCTGCTTGATCCGTTGCGTGCGGCGCTGGGGCTTCCGCCGTTCGCGGGGTAATCCATACCGCCCGCCGCGAACTCCGAGTAGGCGTGGCTGGAACGTGCGCGTACGCTGGTGTTGCATGGCGATCACGCCGGCGCGGAAACGGCGGTGTCACTCGCATTGCAGGAGTACCCGCGATCCTTCGAACTGCTTCGGTTCCTGGCCGGCATCTACAGCCTGACCCGACGCGAGCGTGAAGCCGAAACCCTGCTGTCGCGACTCTTCACCGAGCGCCGGGAGGATGCCGCCACCGCATTCACGCTGGCGCGCCTTCTTATCAGCCGGTGCCGCAGCGCCGCCGCGACTTACGCCGAACAGATGCGGCAGGACGATTCCCAGGCGGCGCGCGGTTCATCGACAAGCAGCCGCTCAACTTTCGTTGCGTTGACCTGATGCGTGCATTGTTCCCCGACGCACGCATCGTGCATTGCCGACGCGACGCGCGTGACAACGCGCTGTCGCTGTAGATGCAGTCATTCCTGGAGGACGTGCAGGGTTATGCCTACGACTTCTCCGATATCGCGATGGCAATGCGCGACTGCGAGCGCTTGATGGCGCATTGGCGCGATGCGCATCCGGACTCGACCCGTACGGTGCGTTACGAGCAGCTCGTCGCCGCGCCGGAAGCCGTGATGGCCGGACTGGTGGCTTGGCTGGGGCTGCCCGCGGCGGACCCGAATCCGGCGCCGGCCGCATCACCCACCGGCATCGGCACGGCCAGCCTGTGGCAAGCTCGGCAACCGGTTTATGCCAGCTCGGTGGGACGCTGGAAAAATTACGCCACGCACCTGCCCGAACTCCTGAGCTTCCGTGAAGACGAGCCGGCGGGCGATTTCGATCAGCGTCCCGCCGACGGAAACAACATGTAGGTCGAGAGGATGTATTTCTCGCCCGAAACGGGTGGCCTTCCGGCGTGCTGGAACATCCAGTAGGGTGGAAACATCAGCAGCCGTCCCGCGCGCGGACGCACCTTGATCCCGAGGCTGCCGAACTCGGTTTCGCCGCCCTCCGCGACATCGTTGAGGTACCACAGGTAAACGAGGTAGCGATTGGCGACTTCCCCGATCGAATCGAAGTGCATCTGGAATTCCTCCCGGGCTTCCGGGAGATAGCGCTTGACCCGCAGGGGAGCAAGCAATGAGGTGGCCGGAATCGGAATGTCCAGCCGCACATCCGCGTTGTAGCGCGCCAGATATTCGTCGATCTGGTGATAGAAAAATCCCTTCAGTGCCGGGTCCGCCAGCGGCGTGATGTCCAGCTCGGTCCAGGCGCTGGTTTCGAGCCCGGCACGCCAGCCACGCTCCCGTTTGACATGATGCGTACTTGCCCGCCGGAACGAGGCGATCATTTGTTCGCAGAACGCCGGCGTCAGGACGCCGTCGTACCAACGCACGTAGTCACGCAGATCGAGGCCGGCCCCGGGAAACGACGTGGCATGCTCAGGCATCGTAACCCCAGTGCCGCATGACGGGCTCCAGCAATGGCAGGACCGGCTCGAAGTACGTGCGATAGCGCTGCCAGCGTCCGATCGCGCTTGCGTACACCGGCTGCACGACTTGCGCATAACTGGGCGTACCGATGTAACCCTTGCGCCTGGCGTGCTCGCTGAACTGCCGCAGCGGCGCAGTATCGCCCAGTTGCAGGAATTCGCCGAGGCGCCCCACCTGCGTCTCGAATTCGCGCACGGCTTCCTCGTAACGCCATTCGAACACCCGCGGCTTCAATAACGCGACGTGCTGATTCCAGAAACGCATCGCGGTCGCATAACCGTTGGCCAACCGCGGCAGTGTCGAACAAAGGGCGATGTACGCGGGCGCATTGAAGTGCTGCAGGTAATTGCTGAACACGACGTCGCACGGGTGGCGCACGACAAAGATGATCTTCGCACTCGGGAACAGTCGTACCAGCAACGGCAGCCGCAGCATCGTAAGGGGATTCTTGTCCACCAGCCGCTGCCCGGGCTGCAATTGCACCACACGGGCAACGGCCTGCCAGTAGGCATCGCGCAGCGTCGCGCATTGCGCATTATCCAGTTCGCCGAGTTGGTCGGGATACTCCAGCCCCATCGATTGCATCCGCTCGATCACGCGCTGGATGAACGGCTGCTCGTCCATCGAGGCCATGCCGGGATGCGCATCCAGCATCTGCTCCAGCATGGTGGTGCCGGATCGCGGGAAGCCGAGCACGAAGATCGGCGAGTCCTCGAGTGTGGGCGCTGCGACGGGCTTCCAGTTGCGGAAATCCTGCTCACGCACGTGGTAATCGGCAATGTTCATCGGGTTGGAGCTGGGTTCGACCAACTCCGGCACGAGCTGCACGGCAATCTTCATCTGCGACTCGTGCGCCAGCCGCAGGTACTCCATGCATGCCGCCGCGTCCCCCTGTTTGTCGCACAGCTTGGCCAGCAGAAACCAGGTCATGGTGTCGCGGCGCTCGGCGCCGGGTTCGCCGAGCAGGCCTTCGAGCAACGCGCGCGCGTGGGCGGGATCCTTGCCGCGCGCCGCCATCACGGCGCGGGCTTCGATGACCTCGCCCCGCAAGTCGGCGTCTTCGACCATGGCGGGTTCCGGCAACTGTTCGAGCAAGGCGCGTGCCTCATCCACCCTATTGAAGCGTTCGAGCGTCATCACCAGCCGCGCACGCGCCGCGGTGCCGCTTTGCGGATCGTCCAGTTGCTCGCGCAGCAATTTTTCACCGTCCGAATTCCGGCCCAGGCGCAACAGCATCGCGGCGAGATCCACCCGCAACGGCCCGTCGACCAGATCCACCCAGGATTTCCAGTCCCGCAGGATCTGCTCGGCGCGATCATCGTCCCCGCATTCCAGGCACATCTGGCAGCCGAAGACGCGCGCCTCGTAGTCGGTCGGATCCAGCTGGAACGCACGCCACAGGTAATCGCGTGCCGCAACGACCCTTTTCCACTCGAGATAGAGCAATCCCATGTTGGCGAGAAACTGCGGGTTGTCCGGCTGCAATTGCAGCGCCCTGGCATACGCCTGCTCGGCATCACGCAACTGGCCGTTGCGGCGCATGGCCGTGCCCAGATTGTTCCAATGCACCGGGTTCCCCGGAAACCGCGCGGCGGCCTGCTGGTAGATTTCAGCCGCCTCGCGCGCCCGTTGTTGTTGCAGCAGGCTGAAGCCGAGGACGCTCCACGCCTGCTCCTCGTCCGGTTGGCGGGTGATGCATTCACGGGCGGCCCGTTCGGCCTCGCCAAACGCCCCGCGTTCGGCCAAGGCGACCATATTCGAGGTCGCGGTCTCGGAATCACCAGACATCACTAGCGCCCTGCTTCGCGTACAACACTAAACTATACCGACGATTCGGCCACGCCGCGCTGATTTTCTCGGTTGACGCAGTCCCGTGCGCACGCTTGACTTGGGCTTTGCAACGGCGTGTTTTGTCTGCTGCTCCAAGCGAGCCCTTCAACCAACGGATCGACCCGTCCATGCCAGTTTCTCCCCCCATGGCAGCACCACAACTGGACGCCGCAGCGCGCATGATGCAGGCGGGCCAGTTTGCCCAGGCACGGCCGCTTCTCGAGCAATTCCTGCGTGCCCATCCAGGCGTGGGCCGGGCACACTGGCTGCTGGGCGGCGCACTGCTGAACACCGGCGATTCGATCGGCGCTGAACGCGCGGTTCGGTCGGCAATTGGCCTGGAACCCGGCAATCCCTCCTCGCTCGCGTTGCTGGGCGAAATCCTGGGCGCCCAAGGTCGCCTCCCGGAGGCCGAGGCCAGCCTGCGCCAAGCGCTTGCCCTTGAACCCCGGCACGTTCCGGCTACGACCAATCTCGCCAGGGTGTTGCTTGCCCAGCATCGCGCCAGCGATGCTTGCCAGTTGATCGAAGATTTCATCCGCACGGTCGGACAAGCCCCGGCGCTGCTGGTGTTGCGCGCCCAGGCGTTGCTTGCCTTGGCGGACCATGCGCGCGCCATCCCCGCGTTCCAGCAAGCCGTCGCGGCCGCGCCAGCCGATGCGAACGCTCGCCTCGGACTGGCCGTTGCGTTCGCCGACAGCGGGCAGCACGTCGCGGCGGAGGAAACCGCACGCAACATGCTGGGCGACGGACTCGACGGCGCGGAATCGCGCTTTGTCCTGGCGCGCGCTTTGCTGGGTCAGCAACGCTTCGAGGAGGCCGAATCCGAATTCCGCAACGCAATCCGCTTGCGGCCGGATTACCTGGAGGCTCACGTCAACCTTGCAGAGACGCTCTGGATGCGCACGGGCGACGCACGGACGGTCGTCTCCGAGATCAACGCTTCGCTCCGGGTTGTACCCGCGCTCACGACACTGCATATCCTCAAGGCGAAACTGCTGGAGGCATCGGGCGATCCCGAAGCGGCGCTTGCCGAACTCGATGCGGCTCTCGCGCGTGCGGGAGACGACCCAGCCCTGCACATCGCCGCGGCGCAAACGGCCGTCAAATGCGACGCAGCGCGTGCGCTGATGCATGCCGAACGCGCATGGAAACGCAACCCGGAGAATCCCCTCACGCTCGGCACCTATGGCAACGCCTTGCTGGCGGCGGGGCGCGCCGACCAGGCGGAGGCGCTGGCGGCCAGATTGCTGGTGGTCAATCCCGACGACGGCCTCGCGATCGCACTGCAAGCCACCGCGTGGCGCATGCTGGGCGATCCGCGTTATCGCGCCCTGTACGACTATGGCCGGTTCGTCAAGCCCGCCATGATCGATACGCCCGCTGGCTGGGCGGATCTGCCCGCGTATCTCGACGACCTTGCACGCGGGCTGCTCAAGCTGCACGCGCTGCACACGCATCCGATCGGGCAATCGCTGCGTCACGGAACCCAGGCGGACCTCGTGCTCGAGCACGCTGCAGATCCGGCGATCCGCGCATTCGCGCAGGCCATCGACGGACCGATTCGACGCTACATGGAGGCCCTTGGCAAAGGCGACGATCCGCTTCGCCGGCGTAACACCGGCCACTACAAGCTTAGCGGGATCTGGTCGGTGCGCCTGCGCCCCCACGGCTATCACTTCAACCATTACCACCCCGAAGGCTGGTTGTCTTCCGCGTGCTACATACAGATTCCGCAGACCCTCGGCACCCACGGTGGCGAGGGCTGGCTGCAATTCGGCGAGCCGGCCTACCCCACCACGCCGCCGCTGCCCGCGGAATATTTCGTGCGCCCAGCACCCGGCCTGCTGGTGCTGTTTCCCTCGTGGTTCTGGCACGGAACGGTGCCGTTCTCCGGAGCACCCGGCGAGAGCCGCCTGACGATCGCGTTCGACGTCGTCCCGGCCTGATTGCGGATCGTTCTCGTACGGCGACGGCGCGTGTCGCAGCGTGCCAAAAAAAACCGCGCGGTTCGCACCGCGCGGCTTGAATGTGCAACTCGGACGATCCGATCAGAACTTGACGGTCGCGCGGGCCCAGTAGAAGCGCCCGATCGTGTCGTACGTGCCCACGTCGGTATCGGCGTTGAGCGTGATCGACTGGGTGAGGATCGGCGGCTGCTTGTCGAACACGTTGTCCACACCCACGGAAAGCGTGGTATTGATCGGCTGGATGTTGTAGCTGACCTGCGCGTAGTTGTACACAATGGTCGGAATGCGGAAGGCGTACAACTGCGCGCCGCTCTCGCCGTTCTGGTTCTCGGCCGGGTTCATGCTGCCGGCTTCCGAGTGCCCGATGTACTGGGCGCGCCAAGAAGCGTTCCACGGGCCGTCCTGCCAGTTCAGATTGACTTGGCCGCGGACGCGCGCGTAGTTGCCGATGCTGTTGTAGAAGTGGCCGGCCACGTGGTACACCTGCCCGCCCGGCGAACCCGGCACGGTGTTGATGTTGTAGCGGGTCAGGTACGTGCCCAACACGGCCAAGGTGAACTGGCCCGGCACCCAAGCCATCTGCGGGATCACGTAGGTCACGCCCGCGTCCACGCCGCTGGTATCGAGGCGTCCCAGGTTGACGGTCGGCTGGTTGATGAACGCAACCTGGCCATTGGGACGGCGATGGATCAGCGCGCACAGCGGGCTGGCGTTGTTGGAGAAGCAGGTGCCGGCGATGACGTTCGCACCAGGCGTGGTGATCGTGTTGTTCAGGTAGACCCGCCACAGGTCGGCGTTGAGTGTCAGGCCCGGCACGAAATGCGGTGAATACACCGCGCCCCAATCGAAGGACTTGCCCTGTTCCGGCTGGAGGTTGACGCCGGCCGCGACCGAGCCGGAGACGACGCCCGTCGCCTGGGCCAAGCCGTTCTGCAGCGACTGGAACGTGGAGCCTGGCGGTACGTTCTGGCAGGCGTTCGAGTGGGCCGCAAGCTGCGATGCGTCCAGCCCGATGCAGGGATCATTGAACGGCGGCGCGTTGCCGGATGCGCCGGTGAACAGGGCGCCCAAGGTCGGCGCGCGGAAGACCTTCTGCACGGTACCGCGCAGCAGCAGGTCGTCAATGGGTCGCCACTCGACCGCCACTTTCCAGTTGCTGGTACTGCCGGCCAGCGAGTACTTCGAATAACGCGCGCCCAGATCCACGTTCAGTGCCTTGAAGAACGGCATGTCCTTCAGGACCGGGATGAACAATTCGCCGTACGCTTCCTTGACGTTGAAGCCGCCCTGCAGGGGCGAGGTACAGGCCGACTGCGGCGCCGAGCAGGTACCGTTGACCGGGTTGGCAATGGTGAGGAAGTCGACGAGGTTGTTCGCGTATTCCTTGCGGTAATCCGCGCCGACCGCCAGTTCCATGTCGCCGGCCGGCAGGCTGAAGACCGGACCGCTGGCGTTGACCGCGTACTGCCGCCGTACGGTCATGTTGTTGCCGAACAGCGTCGCGACGAATTGCTTTTCGATCGCAAGTGAAGCCGGATCGTTGACGTCGAAGATGTTGAGCGGGGTGCAGTTCGGGATCGCCGTGCCACCCGGCGCGGTCAAACAAGTGGGCACCCCATTGACCAAGGCCGACGGACCGAGCGCCTGCTTGAACTGGGTGTTGTAGATGAAGTCGCCCAGGGTGTGGATCTGCTGGCTGAAATGCCCGTAGGTGTACTCCGCATCCCAGCTCCAGGTGCCGATGTTGCCACGGAGGCCGAGGGTGCCCTGATCGGTGGTCGTGGTGACGTGTCCCTGGCGCTGGCCGACCCCGGTCCAGCGGGTCAGGAAGTTGTACTGGGCGTAACCACCGTTCGCCGTGGTGTTGGCGGTCGAGGGACCGAAATCAACCCCGAACGGGTTGTACATGCTGTCCTTGGAAATGACCACACCATCGCTGAACGCGTCGAACGGCAGCGCCGCGAGCGCCGAGTTCGAGGTGGTCTTGTTGTGGAAGAAATCGGCGAACACCTGCACGTTGTCGGTCAACTGGTAGTCACCCTTGAAGAACGCGTTGGTGCGCTCCTGCGGGGTCAGGTCGTAGTTGACCGCCTGGTAGTTGTACGAGTCGGTGGCGCCGCTGTAGCAGCGGTAATCCGAAAGTGCCTGACCCGTACCGGCGCCCGGCGCCTTGCGGGTGACGCTGCTGCAGGTACCAGGAGGAACACCCGCCTGGGTCGGCGCTGTCGCAGTAACACCGTTGGAGTCCGTGGTCTTAAGGAACGCGCGGCCGAACGGGTTGCGGCTGGAACCGAATGCGTAGATGTTGCCGTAGTAGCGGTACAGGGCGAGCTTGGAGAAGTCGCGGGCACCCGACGAGATGCCGTCCTGCTTGTTGTAGTCCACGCCGGCAAGGATGCTGCCCTTGTCGGAAGTCTGGCCGAAGATGAAGCTGGCGCCCGTGCGCTGGCCGTCATCGTGATCGGAGATGCCGTAATTGGCGGAGAACTGCGCGCCCTGATAGTTCTTCTTCAGGATGAAGTTGATCACGCCACCGATCGCGTCGGAGCCGTAAGTCACCGCACCGCCGTCGTTCAGCACTTCGATGCGCTCGACCAGTTCGGACGGAATGATGTTGAGGTCCTGGTTCAGCATGCGCTGGCCGTCGATCAGCACCAGGGTACGGCCGGTGCCGAGGCCGCGCAGGTTGGCGCCAGACTGGCCGCTACCGCCGCCGTTGTTGACGCGCGGGTTCTGCGGCGAACCGGTGATCTGCGGCAACGCCTGGACCAGGTCGCCCAGGGTCAAGGCACCGCTGCTCTGGATCTGGGCAGCGCTGACGGTGGTCACCGGGTTGGCGGTTTCCAGATCCACGCGGCGAATGTGCGAACCCGTGACTACGATGGTCTGCAGGGTTTGTGGTTGCTGCTGGTTGTTCTGGCTGGTCTGCGCCGTGGTTGCGTTCTGCGCGAAGGCAGTGCCCGCAACACCGACGGCAGCAACGGCACCCAGCGAAAGAGCCGTCTGCACGGCCTTGGACAGCTCACTGCGGTCGAGTCTCATTACACTCTCCAAACGTCTGTTGATGTGTGAAACAGTTTCGGGAAAGGTCCCGGTTACCTCGGTCCCGAGGCCCCTCCGACCCCTTGGCAGGATCGGATGCTAACAACTTTCTAACCCTTTGGGAATACCCCTGCAACGTGCGGCGTTTCAATACGACAGCCCGTGTTCCTGAACAGGCATGCCGCCCGATCCCCCGCCGATTCGTTCATTCGGCAAGTTTATACGCAGTCCTGCCCTGTTTGGAGTCGCGGCGTGTGCTTTCGGCTTGCCGGGCCGCTGAACGCAACTTGAATGGGTAAAGGCGCCGTTGATCACGCGACGGCCCACCCGCGCAGATGGAGCGCGGGCATGGAGGCCTGGCAGGACGGGGCTATCCGACGGCTCCATGCGGATCAGGGAAAACCGGCATCCAGCGCCGTTCGCAACGCCACCAGATGGCGTTCGTAACGACGCCATGCGCCGAAACCCCCGTGGATCGCGCCGCGCGCCTGCACGGCGCTGAGGGTACCGATGGGTGTCGTGTTGCGGGATGGATCCAGGCAGGCGGATTCCCACTCCAGTCCGCAGAACTCGACCACCCTGCGCATGGTGGTTTCCGTATCGCCAACCAGATCGCGGTACGACACGTCCAGGATCCTTCCCGGCATGACTTCATGCCAATGCGCCAGCAGACGTTTGTATTGACGGAAATGCCCGGCCAGCGTCTGCAGATCGAAACTGTAGGCATAGCGCGCGCCAAGCAGTGCACGGTAATTGGAGAAGCACACATCCATGGGATCGCGCACCAAGTGCAGCAGGCGCGCTTGCGGGAATGCACGATGGATCAACCCCGTGACCATGTAATGCCATGGCTGCTTGTCGATGAAGAACCGCGTGCCACGGGCCCGCCATTGAGTCCGCGCCAGATAACGGCGGCCAATTTCCCGGTAATCCAGTTCCGGCAGGCGATCCAGCATCCGCGCATCCAGCAGGGCGCGCTGATCGGCAGCCCAACAGAGCTGTCGCGCGAAATCCTCCAGTTCTCCCGCCGAAACCACCTGCGAGTGACCGCCGAGCAGGCGATCGAGCAGTGTTGTGCCGGATCGGGGCAACCCGAAAAGGAAAATCGGCTGGGATTCTTCGTGGACTTCCGGTCCCGATTCGAAAAAGGCCGGCGTGCAGGCTTCGATCAATCGATCCACCTGGTGCCGCGTCTGTTCCGGGGCCCATGGATGCAGGGCGCGCATCACGGCATTGGCTTTCGCCAACGCCTCCCACGCCTCGTCGTAACGGCCGACGTCCTCCAATTCCTTGTAACGCGCGAATTCAAGCGCGGCGTGATCTGGCGAACCCTGCGCCACCAAGGATCGCCGGCGACTGAAATCGTCCAGGTGATTGTGATCGGGTGTTTGCTTGCGCAGTCGCGCCAGTTCCAATGTCGCGGCGCACGCCGCCGGGTCCATCCGCAGGCTCGCCTCGAAATCGGCTTCCGCTTCCTGCGGATGCCCGCAAATAAGGAATTCCAAGCCACGGGCGAACCGGAACTCGGCGCCATCGACGCGCAGTTCGTGGGCGCGATTGAGCAGCTTCAGGGATTCGACATCCTCACCCAATTCTCGGCGCACGCCAGCGTGATACATCATGACCGGCCCCGTATCCGCCTGGACCAAGGCCGGGTGTTCCAGGCAGGTCCGCGCCGCAAGGGTTTCTCCGACGCGGAGCAGAGCCATGGCGACCGCAATGATCGACATCGGCTCTGCTGGCGGGTCGCGTGCTGCGTCCAACGCGTGCCGCGCGGCATCGCGCACCCGGCCATCCGCCCAAGCTATGTGATTCAACGTCATGTGGGCTGCGGCGTGCCCTGGCTGCCTCTGCAACAGTGCTTCGAGCACCCCGCGCGCTGTCGTCGTCTCGCCCGCGCCCATGAGAACCTGGGCCCTGCGCCACAGCTCATCAACCGACTGATCGATCATGCGTTCGCGAAACGATGGACGTTGCACTCAGGCATCCGGCAATCATCACCGCGGGACAAGCACCGCCCCCCCACGCGCCAACGTGACGTCCGTCGAGCGGACGACTAATCGGAATCGGTGAATCACCAGTCCGTGAAACGCGGTTCACAGATCTTGGTGATATTGCACGTACGGCACCCGTCCCTGGCCGGGAGCGCCGGCGTTGGGGCCGAACAGCAGCGGCGCGCGGCCGGAGGACCACACGTTCTGGGCGCCGAAATTCAGCTCACCGCGCCACGGCAGGCGGACGCTGATGCCCAGGTCCACGCCGCTCCAGCGCTGGTTCTGGCCCAGCGCCGAACCTGGCACGTCGGGTTCGAGCATGTGCCCGACGATCGAGCCGCGCACCGCGCCACGCTGGATACCGAGGCTGAGGGTGGTCTGGTCGAGCGCATCATCAGCGGTGAGGCCGGACCCCGGCAAAAACTTTACGCGACCGACGCTGGCACCCAGGTTCAAGCTGGTATCGGGTGCAAGGTTCACCTGGCCTCGCGCATTGAGGCTGGTGGCCGTGCTGTTGCGGAACCACAGTGGCGCCGCAACGTCGGCACCACCTTCCGCAGGCAGCACCCGCGGCAGTGGCACGTCGCGCGCGCGCGCGGCAGCGGGCTCGCTCTGCGCCTGCCCGATCGACAGGTCGAGCGTCACGCCGTGGCCCGCGTAGCCGGCGCCAACTTCGCCACGCTGCACCCCATCCGCCGGCGTGATGCCGAGGCAGCCAGCGGTTCCCGGGTTACAGGCGGGCACCAGCGGCGTCCAGCGAATCTCGTTGATGTCGACGTGCGCGGTGATGCCCGGTTTGGTGACGAGTTGGACACCCGCGCCCGCAGAGCGGGCTTGTCCATCCAGTGGAGCCGCGGTGGCCGTGGGAACGGTGTTGCCCGCGCGGCCGCTGGCCGTCACGGACAACTTGTTGCCGTCGCGCTGCCACACCGGGGCTTTGGCGGTGGAGTTGCCGGCGTGCACGGGCTTGACCGCCGGGATCACCGGCATCGGCGCCGCCTGCGCAAACGCCCATGCCGGCACGGCCAAAGCCAAGCCGGTGAGCACTGCGCTGGCAAGCAATCGACGCATTTGTCGAACCCGAATAAACCCTGATCCAACCACACACCCGGCACGGAAAACCGTACCGTCTTTGGGCGTCATTGTACGCCACGAAATTACATTTTGCTAACAATTCATGAACCGGTGGGTGCATGAAGCCACCGCCTCGCCGGCACCGCGGCTCGGTGGGTGACCGGCGCGGGAACAACGAGTTACACTCTGAGCCGTTGCGGGGGTTGGACCACACATGGCAGGCGACGTTCATCATCTGGCTGCATCGGCCAGCAAGCCGCCGACCACAGCGGTTCTGTGCCGCGCGATCAATGAGCTGTGGGCGGCATCCGATCTCGACGGCGTGACCGCGGCCGCCGCTGCCTTGCTGGCGAAGCTGGCGCCGGAAGCCCAGGTCAAGCGTTGCCGCGACGCCATCGAGCAACCCGCCGAACCCGGCATTTCCGTCACTCGCGTCAAACTGTCCGAACAGGAATCGCTGCAGATCAGTGTCCCGGTGGACGGAAACAATGCCCACGCGCTGATCGAAACGGCCGCGGAAATGATCGATGCGCGCGTCCGCGCGCTCCTGCACCGCAACCAGCTGGGCGATTCCGTCAAGCAGCTCGAGCGGGCGGAACGCCTGCAGCGCGCGTTGTACGCGATCGCCGACCAGGCCAGCGCGGTGGGTTCCAACCTCACGCCGATGTTCCGCGCGCTGCACGAAATCGTCGGCAGCCTGATGTACGCCGAAAATTTTTACATCGCGTTGTACGACGCCAAGCACGACAGCGTGCGGTTTCCTTACTACGCGGATACGGTCGACCGCGATCCGCCGTTGCCTGACAGCGACCTGCCCATGGAGGTCATCCTGCACGGGCCGACCTGGTACGTGATCCGCGACGGCAAACCGTTGATGGGTTCGCTGCCGGCAATTGGCCTGCAGGTGCACGGCCCCTTCCACGGAACCGGCGCCGAATGCGTGGACTGGCTGGGCGTGCCGCTGCTGCGCGGCAGCGAAGTGGTCGGCTGCGTGGTCGTGCAAAGCTACGACGAGACGCACCACTACGACGAGCAGGACAAGGCGCTGCTGATCTACGTGGCGCAACACATCCAGACCGCATTGGAACGGCGCCTTGCGCACGCGGAACTCGAACACCGCGTCGGCGAGCGTACCGAAGCCCTGCGCGATGCCAATCGCGTCCTGCAACAGCAGGTGCTGGAGCGCCAGCGCGGCGAACGGCTGCAGGCGGCGCTGTTCCGCATCGCGGAACTGGCCAGCACCACCGACAGCATCGAGAACTTCTACGCCGCCGTGCACCGCGTCGTGGGCGGGCTGCTGTACGCGCGCAATTTCTACATCGCGCTGCTGTCCGAAGACGGTTCCGATTTGACGTTTCCCTACTCGGTGGACGAACGCGACCGCCAGCTGCAACCGCGCAAGCTCGCCAACGGCCTCACCGAATACGTGCTGCGACACGGCACCGCCATGCTCGCGAACGCGCCCGACGTCGCCCGGCTGCGCTCGGAAGGCGAAGTCGCCCAGCACGGAACGGACTCGGTGTGCTGGCTCGGCGTACCGCTGGTGTGCGCCGAACACACGGTCGGCGCACTGGCAGTACAGAGTTACTCGCCCGAACACCACTACACGCTGCGCGACCAGGAACTGCTGACCTTCGTTTCCTACCACATCGCCAACGCACTGGAACGCGTGCGCGCGACCGAATCGCTGCGCCGCGCGTATTCCAACCTCGAGCACCGCGTGGGCGAGCGCACCCGCGCGCTGGCGCTGGCCAATCGCGATCTGCGCGCGCAGATCGCCGAACGCGAGCGCATCGAAGCGCGCCTGAAATACGAAACCCTGCACGATTCATTGACCGGCCTGCCCAACCGCAGCCTGCTGATGCAGCGGCTGGAACGTGCGCTGGAACGCTTCCATGCAGACCCGTCGAAGGGCTTTGCGGTGCTGTTCATGGACCTCGACCGCTTCAAGGTGATCAATGATTCGGTCGGACACCTGATCGGCGACGACCTCCTGTTCCAGGCCGGCAGCCGCATCCGGTCATGCGTCAAATCCGAGGACGTGGTCGCGCGGCTCGGCGGCGACGAGTTCGGGGTGCTGCTGGAAGGCATCGCCGACGCGGAAAAGGCCTGCCGCATCGCCAAGCGCATCATCGACGATCTCAATGCGCCGTTCCGCCTGGCTGCGAAGGAGCTTTTCACCTCGACCTCGATCGGAATCACGCTGGCGGCCGAGCACTACCGGCATCCCGAGGAATTGCTGCGCGATGCCGACTCGGCGATGTACCGCGCCAAGGCCGACGGCCGCCATCGCTACGCCGTGTTCGACGAAGGCCTGCGCCAACAGGCGGTGTCGCTGCTGGAAATCGAGAACGACCTGCGGCGCGGCATCACCCGCGAGGAATTCGTGCCGTTCTACCAGCCGGTGGTGGACATGCGGGACGGCGCTACCATCGGTTACGAAGCGCTGATGCGCTGGCAACACCCCAACCGCGGCCTGCTGCTTCCGGGCGAGTTCCTGAGCATCGCCGAAGACACCGGCGCGTCGGAAACCATCGACTGGCAGATCTTCGCGCAGGTGTGCACGCAGGCCAACAACCTGGCCGGGAACGGCGACGGGTTCATCGGGATCAACCTGTCGGCGCGGCATTTCCGCAACCCGGATCTCGACCGGCGCCTGTTGCAGTTGCTTGCCGACCACGGCGTGCCGCCCTCGCGTATCCGCCTGGAAATCACCGAGCGCGCGATGCTGGACAACCCGCCCGAAGCCAAGCGCACGCTGCAGATCCTGTGCAACGCCGGCATCCGCATTTCGCTGGATGATTTCGGCACCGGCTATTCCTCGCTGTCGTATTTGCACCAGTACCCGGTACAAGCGCTCAAGATCGACCAATCGTTCGTCCGCGGCCTGTCCGGCCACAGCGAAGGCGGCAGCGACGCGGTGATCCGATCGATCCTTGCGATGGCGAAATTGCTGTCGATGCAGGTGATCGCCGAAGGCGTCGAAACAACCGAACAACGCGACCTGTTGCTGGAGATGGGCTGCCGGTACGCACAGGGCTTCCTGTACTCGCCGGCGCAGCCGTTCGAAACCTGGGCCGGTCAGGCAGTACCCGACGCCTCGGCATGACCGGCGCCCCACCTGCCCGCTCCGGCGCGCAACCGCGCCGCGCGCACGCGCGCCGTTGGCTCAAGTGGCTAGCGTGGCTGTTGCTGGCGTTCATCGCCGCGACTTGGCTGCCGGTCCTGATCCTGCGTTTCGTGCCGCCGGTCACCAGTGCCTACATGCTGGAACGCAGGCTGTCGCAGATGTGGCGTGGCAACCGCGATTTCACGGTTCATCACCAGTGGGTGCCGTGGACGAAAATCGCGCCCGTGGCGCCGCTGGCGATGGTCGCGGGTGAGGACCAGACCTTTCCGTTCAATCGCGGCTTCGATATTGCGTCCATCCGCTCGGCAATCGACGTCGCCGAAGCCGGCGGGCGCCTGCGCGGTGCCAGCACCATTACCCAGCAGACCGCGCGCAACCTGTTCCTGTGGAACGGCGGCGGATTTTTCCGCAAGGGACTGGAGGCGTACTTCACCGTGCTGATCGACGTCACCTGGCCCAAGCGCCGGGTGCTCGAGGTGTACGCCAACATCGCCGAACTCGGCGACGGCATCTACGGCGTCGAGGCCGCATCGCAAGCGTATTTCCACGAACCCGCATCGCGCCTGACCGCGCATCAGGCGGCGCTGCTGGCGGCGGTGCTGCCCAACCCGCGCGGCTGGCACGCCAATCGCCCATCGCCGTACATCCAGCGACGCGCCGCATGGATCGAACAACAGATGCGCCAGTTGGGCGGTGTCACGTACGTGCTGGATGAACACCCGCCCAAACCGCGCGTGGATGAACGGCAACGTCGCTACCGCAAGCGCTAAACTTGAACGACCTTCCGCGATCCTGAGGAGAACGTCATGCGACAGGTCAGGCATCTACTGGAAGACAAGGGCAGCGCGGTCTACAGCATCGCGCCGGAAGCGCCGGTACTGGATGCGATCCGCATGATGGCCGAACGCGGCGTGGGCGCGCTGCTGGTGCTGCGCGGTGACGCGCTGGCAGGCATCGTCACCGAGCGCGATTACGCGCGCAAGGTCATCCTGAAAGGCCATTCTTCGCGCGAGACGCCGGTGTCCGACATCATGACGCCCGCACCGACCAGCGTATCGCCGTCCACCACCGTGGACGAGTGCATGCGGCTGTGCACCGAACTGCGCGTGCGCCACCTGCCGGTGCTGGAGAACGGCGCGCTGGTGGGCATCGTCTCGATCGGCGATCTGGTCAAGGCCGTCATCAACGACCAGGCGACCGAGATCGACCAGCTGCAGCGCTACATCGCGGGGTGAACCGGGACTTTCGCGGGACGCCCGCTCGCGCGAATCGTGCAGTCGAAACGGACGCGGATCGCGTTATTGCGCTTGCGAAACCATCCATTTCACGGTGGCTTCGACCTGCGCATCGGTGAGCGCGGGGTTGCCGCCCTTGGCCGGCATGTGGTTGCCGTCGGGACCGGTGTAGCCATCGATCGCGTGCTTCACCAGCGTCGCGATGCCTTCCTTGATGCGCGGCGCCCATGCGGACTTGTCGGTGATCCTGGGCGCGCCGGCGGCGCCGGTCTCGTGGCAGGTGGTGCACAGGTGGTCGAAGATCGTCTTCCCGTCGGTCGTGCCGCCGTAAGCCACTTGCGACGCCGCGGCCTTGTCCGCCGCGGCCTTGGCGGCCTCCATCGCGGCGCGGCCGGTATCGCCCGCATACACCGCCGCGACCGGCGTGATGCGGTCGCCTGCGCGCTGCGCTTCCTGCTGGTTGCTTTCCTTGGGCAGCGACGCCCACACGAACGTGCCGATGATCATCAGCACCACCGCAGTGCCCGCGAG
This sequence comes from Lysobacteraceae bacterium, assembly GCA_018971925.1. GTDB lineage: Bacteria > Pseudomonadota > Gammaproteobacteria > Xanthomonadales > Rhodanobacteraceae > 66-474. The sequence goes on from JAGWZT010000004.1 coordinate 21,900, forward strand.
CATGGCGATCATGATCGCGAAGTGCTTCATGAAGGTACGGTCGGATGGGGTGAGATGCGTGCTCACTTGCGAACTCCGGTTGAAAGACGAACGGTGTCCCCGGGCCCCCGCGGACGCCACATATCCCGGCAAGTATAGCCGTCCGGCGAAGGCGCACCAAATTCGCCCCGCGTTGACCTGAACTAAACGCCGCGTCGTGTAAAACGCGCACCTTCGCCGCTGCGCGGCACCGAAGGACGGGAGATGCCCGGCCACTACGATCTCATCGTGATCGGCTCCGGCCCCGGCGGCGCGACGCTCGCGCACCGCCTCGCGCCGTCGGGCAAGAAGATCCTGATCCTCGAGCGTGGCGATTTCCTGAAACGCTCGCCCGACAACTGGAGCGCGAAATCGGTCTTCATCGACAACACCTATCAGGCCGACGAGACCTGGTTCGACAAGACCGGCAACGCGTTCCATCCGGGCCTGCATTATTTCGTGGGCGGCAATTCCAAGCTGTACGGCGCGGCACTGTTCCGCCTGCGCGAACGCGACTTCGAGCAACTTCGACACGCCGATGGCATCTCGCCCGAGTGGCCGTTGAAGTACGACGTGTTCGCGCCGTACTACGACGAAGCCGAAAAGCTCTTCCACGTTCACGGCGCGGCTGGCGAGGATCCGACCGAACCGCCCCGCAGTGCGCCTTACGCGTACCCGCCCGTATCGCACGAACCGCGCATGCAGCAACTGTCGGACACGTTCGTCAGGCAAGGCCTGCATCCGTTCCACATGCCGCTCGGCATCCTGCTGGACGAAAAGGATGGTACGGTCGGGCGTTCCAGTCCGTGCATCCGCTGCGCCGCGTTCGATGGTTATCCGTGTCCCACCAACGGCAAGGCCGACGCGGAAGTGATGTGCATCGAACCGATGCTCGCCGCGCATCCGAATGTCACGCTGCTGACCGGCGCATATGTTTCACGGCTCGATACCGACGCCGGCGGCCGCACGGTGAGCGCCGTGCAGGTGGAACGCAATGGCGCAAGGGAAACCTGGTCCGCCGACATCGTGGTGGTCGCATGCGGCGCGCTTTCCTCCGC